>JAICKM010000771.1 GCA_025927935.1 Chloroflexia bacterium
CAGACCGTCTGGATGAACGACGGCGACTTCATGCAGCAGGGCACCGACCGCGACCCGATCAGCGGCGCGAACGACGGCACGACCAACGTGGTTATCCCCTGGCGGCCCGTGCGCAAGCGCATCAAGGGCGTGCCGGGCTTTGTGATCACGCGGGGCGGCGGCTACTTCTTCATGCCCGGCCTCACCGCGCTGCACTGGCTCGCCAACCCCACCGCCGAGCGCTCCCTCGACGCCGAGCGCGCGCTGGAGGCGCAAATGCCCGCCGAGCCAGTGTCCTAAATGCACCACGAAGGCGCGAAGAACGCGAAGACGATTTATCTTAGTTTTATTCTTCGTGTCCTTCGCGCCTTTGCGGTGCAATAAGCGCGGCCCGCGCCGCCCGGCCTCACCCGATCATTTGCGGCAAGAGATCGGTCAGCGCGGCCAACAGCGCGTCGCCATCGGACGGCGTGTTGTAGACCTGGATCGACACGCGCACGAAGCGTTGATCGCCGTGCTCGACAAACGGCACCTCGATACGCGCCTCGTCCCAGAGCCGCGCCTGGAGCGCGCGCACGTCGCAGGGCGGCAGCGGCATACTCGCCATCTGGCCGTACCAGGCCGGGCTGTCGGGGCAGATCGGGGGCAGCCCGGTGAGCGCCTGGACGCGCGCCCGGATGTCTTGCAACAGGGCGTGGCACTCCGCGCGCCGCCGGGGCCAGTCATATTCCGCCTGGAACGCGATGGCCGCGGGCACCGACAGGTAGGCGGCGATGTCGCGGGTGCCGGTCCATTCCATGCGATCCAGGAACGAGCCGGACCCGTCCTCCTGCCAGCCCCAACTGACCACGAGCGGATCGAGCAGCGGTTGCTGCGCTCGCCGGGCGTAGAGGAATCCGGCGCCCTTGGGCGCGCAGAGCCACTTATGGCAGTTGCCCGCGTAGAAATCGGCGCCAATGGCCTCCAGGTCGAGCGGCAGGTGGCCCGGCACATGCGCCCCGTCGATGATGGTCAGGATGCCCGCCTCGCGCGCCCGGCGGCAGATCTCGGCGATCGGCAGGATCAACGCCGTGCCCGACGTGATGTGGCTGATGCAGATCACGCGCGTGTTGGGCGTCACCGCGCGCCAGAGCGTGGCAACGATCTCCTCCGGCGTCTCCACCGGCAGGGGGATCGGCTGCCGCACATAGGTCGCGCCGGCCCGCCCGCAGAGGTACTGCCAGGTGTGATCCACCGCGCCGTATTCCAGGTCGGTGCCCAGCACCTCGTCGCCGGGCGCCAGGCGCAGCGAGCGCGCCACGGTGTTGACGGCGGTGGTGGCGTTGGGCACAAAGACGATGTCCGCCGGGTCGGCGCCCACATAGGGGCCGAGCACGGCGCGCGCCTCGGCCAGCAACCCGGCGCAGCGCCGGCCCAGAAACTCGACCGGCTGCGCTTCCAGCATGCGCTGCCACTCCTGGTACACCGTAAACACCGGCGCCGGGCACGCGCCAAACGAGCCATGATTGAGAAACACCATATCGGGTCGCAACAAAAACAGATCTTTCACCGTACTCCTCTTCTGTGTCCCGCCCGCATAGAGCGGGCACGCTCAATACTTCTTCCATTGATCCGTGTCACTCTGAGCGGAGCGCAGAGTCTCTCCACCTGCCCGCAGAAGACGAGATTCTTCGCTCCGCTCAGAATGACAATTGCCTCCAATGACAATTGATCTGTGTCACTCTGAGCGCAGCGAAGAGTCTCGTCTTCGGCCCGGCAAGACGAGATTCTTCGCTCCGCTCAGAATGACAAGGGGCCGGCATCCGGTCAGGCACCCGTATTATACACTGCGCAGGCGCGAAGGGCGCGAAGAACAAGACCAATATAAATCGTCTTCGCGTTCTTCACGGCTTCGCGGTGAACTTATGCACGGCTACGAGAATAGCCGCTTGACACACACGCTAACGACCTCAGCCGGGGAGCACCGCGTCCAGGGCCGCGCGCAACACCGCCGTGTCCACCTCGACGCCGGTCCAGTAGCGGATGTTCAGCGCCGCCTGGTTCACCAGCATCCCGCGCCCGTCCAGGACTGTGGCGCCGCGGGCAGCAGCGGCGCGCAGCAGGTGGGTTTGCGGGGGATTCATGATCACATCACAGACTACCAGATGCGCGTGCAACGTGTCCAGGTCGAGATTGAGGCGCTCGTCGATGTTGGGGGCCAGGCCGACGGAGGTGGCATTCACCAGGATGGTGGTCGGCGGGGAAATCGCGTAGGGGCCGGTCCAGCGCACCGTATCGACCGCCGTCGCGGTGGCCGCGCGGATGGTCTGCGCCAGTGCTTCCGCCCGCCCCAGGTCGCGGTTGACGATGGTGATCGCGGCGGCGCCCGCCAGGGCCAGTTCGACGGCGATGGCGCGGGCGGCGCCACCCGCCCCCAGGATCGTGACCCGCGCGCCCCGCGGGTCCGCGACCGGGCGCAGCGAGGTCAGGAAGCCCTGCCCATCGGTGTTCTCGCCGATGAGCAGATCGCCGCGCCGGACCACACAGTTGACCGCGCCGATCAGGGCCGCCGCCTGCCCCAGTTCGTCGAGATAGGGGATGACGGTTTGCTTGTGCGGCAGCGAGCAATTGAAGCCGATCCAGCCCATGGCGACCGCGCCGCGCACGGCGTCGCCCAGGTGGGCCGGGGCCACGTCGCAGTTGATGTAGCGCGCGGGAATGGCGTGGTGGGCGTAAGCCGCTTCCACGATGGCGACCGTCGGGTTGCCCGCGGCGGGGGTCGAGAACGACCCGGTCAGGAGTTGGAGGAAAGGCGTGGTGCCGGGCATGGCGGTTCCTTTCACGGCGCAATAGCACGAAAGCCGCGCCCATCCGTGTTTATCGCCGGCGCCGGCTCACTTGTTCAGGCGCGGGTCGAGGGCGTCGCGCAGGCCGTCGCCGACGAAGGAGAAGCTGAGCATGGTGAGGGCGATCAGGATCGTGGGCAGCAGCCCCAGGTGCCAGTAGACTCGAATATAGGCGAAGGAGTCAGCCACCATCTTGCCCCAACTGGGCAGCGGGTCGTTGATGCCGAAGCCCAGGAAGCTCAGCCCGGCCTCGGTGAAGATGGCCGTCGGCACGCCCAGCGTGACGGAGACGATCAGCGGGGTCAGCGCGTTGGGCAGCAGGTGATACAGCGCCACGTGCAACCGGGTCGCGCCGATGGCGTAGGCGCCCGTGACGAACTCTTTCTCGCGCAACGACAGCAGTTGGGCGCGCGTGAGCCGGCAGATATCGACCCAGCCGATCAGGCCGATAGCGACGACCACGTTGAGCAGCCCGTTGCCCGGTGCGGAGTCGCTGCTGCGCCAGACCGAGATCAGAAACAGCGCAAACAG
>JAICKM010000403.1 GCA_025927935.1 Chloroflexia bacterium
CCGAATGGATCGCGGTAATGGCGCCATCCTTCGCTTAAAGGCTGGGTCAGAAAGTTGTTCCAGGACAGCGGGAAATAGGCCGAGATGCCGATATAGTCGAGCGCGTCCCACCAGTCGATGGTGGCGTATTCCGGCGTCTTCTTGTCGCCCCAGTTCGCGGAGTAGGTCAGCGGGCCGAAATACTTCGCGCGCACCGCGCTGATCACCTGCCGCCACTGGGGTGAGTATTGCGGCGTGGACAGGGTAAAGAATTCGGTGCCGATACAGAACTCGTCGGCCTGCACGCTTTGCGCCAGCGCCGCGTAGTTGGCGACCTGCTCGCTGTAATTAGCGAACCAGCGGCCGGCGTCCTCCGGCTCGAAGAACCCGTTCCAGACCCCGTCGTCGGCCAACACGATCGGTTGGACCATGACGCGCATGCCTAGCGAGTGGGCGTAGATGATCATTTGCGCGATCCCGCTGTCGGCGGGATCGTTGGCCGAGCGGTAGAATTCGACGGCATGTGCATCGTGCTGGCGGAACGGGGTGATGATCGAGACCCAGTTCGCGCCGGTATCATGGAGCCGCTTCAGCGATTCATACGAGGCCGGCGACCCGAAGGGTGCGCTGGTGGTATGGACAAAAGCCACGCCCCGCTGGCCTGTGGGTGCCAGCACGCCCGCGGGCGCCTGGGCGTGTACGCGCAGCGTGGCCGGCAGGGCGGTGAGGCCGGCGACGGCGGCCAGCATGACGGCCAGGAGGACCATGCGGGCAGGGGCCGTCCGCAACAGGGATTTGTTCATAAGCCTTTTTTGTTCCTCTCTCGGTTGCAGGGTGATAACTCTACTTCCTAGTCACTACAACGAAGCCCAGCGCGCCCCTCGTTACGCGCCTGTTAGCGGAAAGATCATTTCTTGGCATTAAATTTGCCTATGTGCGTGTAACGGCTGCCTCCCCTAGTGGTTGTGCCACGTACTTGTGCTTGGGTGGCCGGTTGGCTGAAGCGAGGTAGGCATCCCAGGGCAAGGCGGCCCATGGATGCCGGGGCGCACAGGACTCTGTTCTTACCGCGGCGCGATGGCCCAGCGCCCGCCGGAACGGAGCCGGAGATCGTTTCCGTCTTTTTTTCGCTCTAACAAGCTCTATCTCACATTCATGAAGGAGGCTCGCATGGCCCTTTGCGAAGCCGAGGCTGCCTACGTGGACGCCCCCGACGGGGCGTTGGATCTCGCCGCGACCTATGTCGCCGAACACGCCCCCGGTGCGCACATGCGCAATTGCACCGATGTTATGGGCGTACTGATTGATCGCACGGCGCGGGACCAGGTGCTGGCGCAGATCGACGGATTTGTGCAATCCGGCAAGCCTCATCAGGTGGTGACGGTCAACGTCGATTTCCTCAATATCGCGCATCAAGATCGCTCCTTTGTCCGCTTGTTGAACGCGGCGGCGCTCTCGGTGCCCGACGGGATGCCGCTGGTCTGGTTGTCGCGTGTGTTGCGCCGCCCGTTGCCGGAGCGGATCACCGGCACGGATTTGATCCTGAACTGCGCCGAACTCGCCGCGCGGCGGGGATATCGCATGTTCCTGTTGGGCGCCGCGCCCGGCGTGGCCGACGAAGCCGCCGCCCTGCTGGTGGCGCGCTATCCCGGTCTGCGCATCGTGGGCACCTATTCGCCGCCCGCGTGCGAAGAATTCGACCTCGAAGAGAACGCGCGCATCATCGACATGATTCGCGCGGCCCGCCCCGACATGCTGTTCGTCGCCCTGGGCACACCCAAGCAGGAGCGCTGGATTTACCAGAACCTGGAGCAGCTTGGCGTGCCGGTCTGTATCGGCGTGGGCGGCGTGTTCAACTTCATCACCGGGCGCCTGCCCCGCGCGCCGGAGGCGTTGCAGCAGGCCGGCCTCGAATGGCTGTTTCGTCTCGTGCTGGAACCGCGCCGCTTGTGGCGGCGCTACCTGGTGGACGACACGCGGGCGCTCTGGCGCGCCTTGCACTACGCTGCCCGCCAGCGGAGTGTGACCTCGTCGAGCGCCGCGGTCAGTGTGCGGGCCATCCAGCCGGGCGCGCCGCGGGTGCCGGCCACCGGCCCGGTGCGGCCACCGGTGGCGGAGAAAGCCGACTGGCCGCGCGGCGCCATCGAGAGCGCCCTGGCCGCCGGGCAGGGCACGCCCAAGCACACGCTCGATTAGCGCCCGGCACGACGCACCCTGGCTGCCACGAAAATGACGACTGCCGCTCCTGGGAGCGGCAGTCGCGCGTGCACTGGGTTCCGGTTCCTTTGGCCGCTAGCGGCCGGGGTAGCGCTGGTTATAAAGCTGGCGGCCCAGCATACCCAGCAGGATGTCGTACTGCGTGCCGGTGTTCTCCGGGTGGTACTCGAAGCGGGCGCGCTGGAAATACTGCACCAGGTAGACGTGCCCGTCGGTGGGTGAGACTTCCTGTATCTCCTCGCTGATCGGGTAGCCGTGGACGCGCAACCCCCCGGTGGTCTGCCACTTTTGCAGGAAGGGGCCGCGCACCAGATGGCCGGTCTCCGTGAAGTAGCGCTCGCCTGCACGGGCCGGCGGCTGCGGGATGGGTGGATCGGGGTTGTGGAATTGCGTGCCAAGCAGGCCATATAGCACTTCAAACTCGCTGCCCGTGTTTTCGGGATGCCATTCCAGCCGCACACGCTCGTAATACTGCACGGTGTAGATCTTGCCGTCGTTGAGCTGTTCGGTCATCAGCCCGCTAATCGGGTAGCCCAGGATCTGCAAGGCATTGCCGCCCAGGGTGTCCCAGTAGCGCTTGAACGGCCCGGCGACCGAGTAGCCGGTAGCAGGGTAGTAGACGCGGTCCGTGGTGTTGCCCGGTGCGCCCACGTAGAAGTCCCACGCCGTGGTCGCCGTCTTGCCCGCGCTGTCGCTGACCTGGACGCGCACGTTATGCCAGCCCGCCGCCACCCCGGTCGCTTCCAGGAAGATCGTTTCCTGGTGCGGATCGGGGCCGCCGCCCTCGGTGGTCAGCGGGCGGCCATCCAGGAGCAGCGTACTGGTGCCCACATTCGCCGTGCTTTGCAGGCGGGCCGCGATGCGCACGCTGTTGCCCGAGTCGAGCGTTACACCGGGCAGGGGCGCGACCGGCGTGATCCGCAAATCGCCCGCGGTGCTGGGCGCGGAGGCGACAAAACTCCACTGCAAGCTGTTCTGGCGCCCAACGCGGTCCACGGCGCTGGCCTTCACGACATGCAGGCCGACCGCGACATTGGCTTGCGCGGCCAGGGCCTCATGCCCGGCGGCCGCGCCTTCCGATTGCAAATTCAGCGGCTGGCCGTCGAGGGTGATGCTGCGGCTGGCGAAGCCGGTGTCGGTGCCGAAGAGGGCGGCGATACGCTGCTGTCCGGCGGGCACCATCCAGTAGGGAGGCGGGGCCAGCCCGGCGATGCTGGGGTTGTTGCCGGGCGGCGGGGTGGGCGGCGGCAGGCTCCCGGTGGCGGTGAACTGCCAGTTCCAGCCCGCCGAATCGCCCGCCGTGTCGGTGACAAAGGCGCTGACCGTGTGCGCGCCCCCGTTCACCGGCACCGTGGCGCGCAACAGCCAGAGCGGGCCGGAGCCGCCGATACTGGTCGGCACGGCTACGTTGTCGAGCAGCAGTTGGTAGCTCGCCAGCGGCAGGGCGCTGTTCACGGTGCAGCCCAGCACAATGGTGCCGGCGGGACTGCTGCTCTGCGGCGCGGGCAGCAAACCGTCGCCGTAGATGACCGGCGCCTGCGCGGGGGCGGCCATGGCGCCCAGGGGGGTAATGAGCAGCGCCAGCACGGCCAGCGCCGCGCCCAACCGGCGCGCCATCCGTGCGGGCCGGGCGCCTAGCGTAATATTCATGCGGTGTCCTCCTCGCCCACGGCGCTCAGGCGTTGTCTTGCAGCACCTCGGCGCCCGGCGTCACGGTGATCGGATCGATATCGTCGGTGCGTTCCACCCCGATGCCGTGGCGATAGACCAGCTCGCCGCCGAGCCAGCCCTGATACGTCGCCAGGATGAAGCCGTTAAAGATGTTGAGTCCTACGCCGACCAGGATCGCCAGCTCTTCCGGCAAGCGTAACTGCACCGGCGGTTCGCCCAGGTTCAGCAGCAGCAAGGCCATGACCGCGATGCCGGCCAGGAAAATGGCGACGATCAGGTGGAAGGTTGCCTTATCCTTGGCCGGCGCGGCGTTCGGGATGTTCAACCAGTCGATGAAGCCCGGCAGCATCGCCGCAAGCTGGCCGAGCAACCCAATGAGCAGCATCCAGAAGCCGGCCCGCCACCAGAAGCTTACGTCGAAGTTGAGCAGGTGATCCGTATTTTTGTAGCCCACGGCGATCAGGATCAGGTAGACCACCTCGGCCACAGCGGCCAGCGGATAGAAGGCCAGCGGGAACACCACCAGGGTGGGGTGGGCCGGGTGGCCGAGCACTTTAAACCGACTCTTCATGGAATAACGGGCCTCCTCTGGATAATGGTGAGCGATCACCCCTCAGCACGAGCGATCAGGCGGCAATGATTGCTATTGCTCACGGCACGATTGTGATTGTACCCTAAGCGCGCAAAGTCAGCAATTCCCGTTCCGGTGTTTTCCCGCGTTTCCGCGCCCCATTTTGCAACCGGCGATCTACGGGCGGCCCGTGCAAACCCGCCCTTATGCGTCGCCTGTACCGGCTTGCCGCGCCGGCGCTTAGCATTTACCCCCAATGGGGCGGTATTGTAGCATCTTTACCCGCACTCGGCAACGCGGCGGGGCACGGCCATGTGGTATAATGGGCGGGCCGCGGCGCCTGCCCGCAAATTCGTTCCGCGTCCGGAGGAGCGGCGTATGACTCTACCATCCGAATCGATTACCGCGCCTGCCGCACCCGCCCCCCGCAAGGCCCCCGCGCGGGCGGGGCTCCAGGTGTTGGCCGTGCTGGCGATCACGCTGCTGCTGATCCTGGCGCTGCTCGAAGTGGGCCTGCGCCTGTTTGCCCCGCAGATCGTCCCGCCGATCACTGGCCTGTTCACCGCCGATCCCGCGACGGCCTACCGGCTGGCGCCGGGCGCCCGCGTGCCCTTCCGCTTCGCCGAGGGCAACACCACCTTTGTCATCAACCACCAGGGGCTGCGCGCGGACCACGAGATCGGCTCGCCGGCCCCCGGCACCACGCGCCTGCTCAACCTCGGCGACTCGTTCACCTTCGGCATGGGCGTGAACGCCGATCAGGCGTACCCCGCCTTGCTGGACGGCAAACAGGCCGCCGACGGCACCCGCATCGACAGCATCAACGCCGGGGTCTTCGGCTACGGCACCGACAATGAGGCCGCCTGGTTGCGGACCTACGGCTGGTCCCTCTCCCCTAAGATTGTGCTGGTCGGCTTCTTCGTCGGCAACGATGTCAAGGACGTGATGCTCGGCATGGACAAGACGACCGTGGATGCCCAGGGCCGCCTGGTTGCCACGCAAAAGAGCCGCCAGGCGATGGATCAGCCCGACGCGCCGGGCGCGGATACCCCCCCGCTGAGCACGGGGATCAAAGGCTGGCTGGAGCAGAACTCACACGCCTATCTGTTCCTGCGCAACGCGTACTACAACCTGACCCGCCCGCCCGCCAAGGTGCAGCAGCCGACCATCTTCGACGCTGCCTCCTTCTTCCTCAAGGACGAACCGGCGGAGATCACGGCGGGCTGGGCCAAGACGACCGGCATCCTCGACGCCATGCGCGCCGACGCCCAGGCCCACGGCGCGCAACTGGTCGTGGTCGCCATCCCGACGCGCGAGCAGGTTCACGACCGCTACTGGCAGGAGATGCAGCAGCAGTTCGGGCTGACCGGCGCGCAACTGGTGCGCGACCTGCCGGAGCAGCACCTGGCGGCCTGGAGTGCGCGCACCGGTGCTCCGCTGATCGATCTGCTGCCCGGCTTCCGCGCCGCCGACCCGAACAAGCAGCTCTACTACTTCCGCACCGACCGCCACTGGAACGCCGCGGGTCACGCCCTGGCCGCTACACTGATCGCGCAGGGCATGACCCGCCTCGGCCTATTCAAGTAAGCCGCCGGCGGTCAGTGATCAGCGCTAGGAGTTACCCAGTCCGCCAGGAGAGGAATACATGAAAGACACCCGTGCCAATCGGCCCTCGTTCGCGGCCCCGCGCATCGCGAGGGGAGGAAACGCGTGTTAGAGGCTGGGACGCCCGGTCAGATCGTGATCTTGAATGGTGCTCCGCGCTCCGGCAAGTCCAGTATCGCCACGGTAATCCAGAACACCTTTGAGGGGGTGTGGATGAACCTGGGGGTTGATCGGTTCAAGCCGATGACCCCTGACCGCTGCCAGCCAGGGATCGGGTTGCGCCCTGGCGGGGAACGACCCGATCTCGAACCGCTTATCGTCCGGCTGTACCACGCCATGTATGAGGCCATTGCAGCGCATAGCCGCCTGGGGCTAAACGTCGTGGTGGATGTGGCGCACCATGACTCCTATTCCGTGCCACGCGGGATTCTCGGCGGCTGCGCGCGGCAA
>JAICKM010000009.1 GCA_025927935.1 Chloroflexia bacterium
TCCGCCGTGCAAATCTGCGCCACGGTCCAGAAGCCGTCGTTCACCACTGTATCCTCCACGTTGGTCCGGGTCACGATCTCCGGCGCCAGCAAGATCGCCGGCACATCTACGGTCCCGTTATTCACCGCCCCGGTCACCCAGCTTGCCGGCACCGGCGTTCCCGTCACCAGATCGTAGGCTAGCTGGGCTGCCGTTTGCGCTTCCGTCTGAAACCGCTTGTAGACAGTCATATATTGCTCACCGATCAAGATACGCTGGATCGCGCCCAGTTCGGCGTCCTGTCCCGTGACCGGGGGCAGCGGATGCAAGCCCGCTATCTTCATCGCGGCGATCGCGCCGGCCGCCATCCCATCGTTCGCCGCGTACACCCCATCGACCTGCTTGCCTAACCCGGTCAGGGCTTGCTGCATACGCACCTGGGCCTGATCGGGGCTCCAATCGGGAGTGTCGTACTCCTTCGCGAGGTGGACTTGGCCATCCAGCACACTATGCGCGCCCTTCTTGAACAACGTCGCATTGCTGTCCGTGGGCGCCCCGTTGATCATCACGATCGTCGGGTTCCTCTTGCCCTGCACTGCCTGCAGCAGGCTCTGCCCTTGCAGTTTGCCGACTTGCTCATTGTCGAACGAAATATAGTAGCTAACCGCCGCCGATCCATTGATTAGCCGGTCATATGCGATGATCGGGACGTTCTTCGACTGCGCCAGGTCGGCAATGGCCGCCGCCGCGTTGGAGTCGACCGGGTCGAGCACCAGCACCCGCGCCCCATTAGTCAGGGCCGCTTCCGCTTGCGCGCGCTGGGTGCGGGTGTCTTGATTGGCATTACTGTAGATCAAGTTCGCCGGGTTAAAGCCCAGGCGTTGTAGCGTGGCCTTAAAGTGGGGCAGATCCTGGCTCTCATAGCGTGCGGTCTTCGTCTCCGGCAGCAAGAGCGCGATCTTGCCGGCGGCCTCGCCCACGCGCAGCGTAGGAGCGCGGGCCGGCGTGTTTGAGTCCGGCGCTGCTTCCTGGGCCTTGGCGGAGGGGATCGGCATGGGACCGGACATGGCGGGAAGATCGCCACACGCCGTGAGCAGCATACCGGCAACCAAGATCCCAAGAACCCAAGCCGCACGACTACCTGCCATCGTTTGTACTTTCATGGTCGGACTTATCGCCAGCATGAATCGCGCCATTAATGCAGGCCACTCGGTGCCGGGTTAACCTACTGTCGCCTATTGCATGCCCCAGCTCCTCAGCAGACCGGTGAGATCCTTCTGCGAATCGGCGGACTTGCCGTTCAGCGCATATCCATATAGCTTCGGCGCTATATCAACAGATTCCGTCCCGCCATTCTACTGGCAGTAGTAGTAGAAAAAGAGGATCAAGGGCGCACACGCCGCGACCTGCTGCGACTCCCGCCCCTGGTCATTGATGGCGACGCTGCCCCCGGCAGATCCTGAACGCCTTGTCGCGCGCCTCCGGTGTGTAGCTGACTGACTGGACCTGCGCCAGAGCCAGCGGGTTGGTCGGTTCCAATGGGGCGATCAGGCTCAGGACGACCGGCGTGTAGGGGGCATTGGGGTCGATGGAGGGGGGAATCCACCGTGGATGGCAGCCTCACGGCCAGATCACCCTTCGTTGGGCGAGTGGCAGGTCTTTGCGGACTAAACCTCCTTTCATTAGTGCGGGTGAGGCCACCTGGTCTCACCCGCACCCAGGGTGGGCCTATTTCCTGCCGCGAGTCGCGTACGCGGCAAGGGCAGCGGCGTGACAGCGCATAAGATCCGCGCCGAGACTCACTCTAAAGGATTCCTCCCAATCAGCGCCGCGATGATGGCGCGCATAGTCACGGCGTTGAGATCTTTTTTATCAATGAAGGCGTCGACACCGGCATCCCGCCCCGCGCGGCGGAATTCGTAATCGGGATAAGCGCTGATTAGGACGATGGGGGTTGCAGGGGCCAGAACTTTGATCTGGCGGGCGCAATCGATACCACTCTCATCGCCCAGCACGACGTCGGCGAACACCAGTTGTGGCCGGATGTCGGCCACCAGGCGCAGGGCGCCCGCCGTATTCTCCGCCTCATAGACTAGTACCCAGGGACAGTTCTTGTCGAGCATGTGCCGCATCTGAGTACGGTAGCGAGTGCTGTCATCCACGATCAGGATCGTGGATGAGATGGGGGCCGGTGGCTCAACGATCATGATTCAGTGTAGGGAAAACGCGGTGCGCGGCGCAACTCCCGGTCCCTCTAAATAGGGGACGGAAATCCCCGATAGGGAGTGGGGGATTTCCCCTAATACAGTCGACCGGAGTTAATTTAGCAGGTCGGCGATCAGCTCGTGCAGGGCCGCCGCGCTGAGATCTTTCTTGTCGAGGAAGGCAACGGCCCCGGCTTCCAGGCCGAGGCGGTGGAATTCACGGTCGGGGTAGGCGCTGATGAGCACTACTTGTGTGGCAGGAGCGAGCGTTTTGATCCGCCGCGCGCAGTTGATCCCGTTCTCCTCGCCCAGCACCACGTCGACAAAGACCAGCCGTGGTCGAATGTCTGCGGCCTGTCGCAGCGCATGCTGTGTGGTCTCGGCCTCGTAGACCCGCGCCTGCGGGTGGCTCTTGTTGACCATCTGGCGCATCTGCGTGCGATAGCGGATGTTGTCGTCTACGATCAGAATCGCGGGCCCGTCGGACTGGATGACATCGAGGCCGGACGGGTAAAGAGTGCTCCTTGCGCTTGGTCGCGGCGCACCGAAGGCATCAGGATGCTGGGAGAGATACGTGACGGCCTCCAACCTGCTCTGCACGTTGAGTTGCCGGTACAGCCGCGTCAGATGATTCTCGACCGTCTTGACGCTCAGCCCGTGGCGGCGGGCGATCGCCTGGTTATCGAGTCCCTCCTGGAGACAGGTCAGGATGTCGCGCTGGCGGACGGTCAGCCGCAATGCCGGGTCGGGAGCTACCTGGGTCCGCACGAGCTTGTCGACCAGGGGGCTACAGACCCAGCGTTCGCCGGCCAGCACCCGCTGCACGGCCAGGCGCAGATCGCCCAGCGGCTGATCCTTGAGGTGGTAGCCATCGACGCCGACGCCGAGCAGTCCCTGGACGTACACGTCGTCGTCGTAGGCGCTGACCACCAGGATCTTCATGGTAGGGAAGCGCGCGCGGATCTCCCGGGTCGTCTGGATCGGCTCGAAGTGCGGCATCGTCACATCGGTGACGAGCAGATCCGGCCGAGTTTTGTCCAGGATCGCCAGCAGCGTGTCACCGGTATCGGCTTCACCGACAATCTCCAAATCGGGCAGGTCGCGCAGCGCGTTGGCGATCCCAGAGCGTACGATGGCGTGATCGTCGGCCAGGACCACACGCGCGGTGTTCATCTCACGAAGCTGGTTCATTCGTATTCCCCCCCCTCGCTCCTGGCCCCACCCGCTCTGCGCGGCCCTGTGGATCCGGGATTTCCACCTGTAGCAGGGCTCCCCCCGTCGCCTGATTTTCCAGACGCATCCGCCCCTCCACCAAGGCCACACGCTCGCTGATGCCGAGTACGCCGAAGTGCCCGCCGGCGGCCAGAGTCGCCAGGTCGAACCCGGGCGGCAGTCCGCGCCCATTGTCGGCAATGGTGAGCGTCAGGCTACCCAACGCGGTACGTCGCAGGCCGATCTGCACGGCAGTCGCCTGGGCATGTTTGCGCACGTTGTTCAGCCCTTCCTGGATGATCCGAAAGATCGATAGTTCGAGTGGCTCCGGCAGGCGGCCAAGCTGCTTGTCGAGCGCGACCGTGACCGGGATCCCGGTTCGCGCCGACCAATCGCGGGTGTACGATTGGAGCGCCGCGCCCACTCCTAGACTGTCGATCGTCGGTGGACGTAACGTGCCACAGATCCGCCGCAGGTCATCTACCAGTGCGCGGATACTGTCACGCACGTCACCGAGTTCGCCGGCCAGGCTGTCCACCTGCGTCGGCGCTTCGCTGGCGATTTCTTCCAGTTCGTAATTCACACTTAGTAGATCTTGAATGACCTGATCGTGCAGTTCGCGCGCCAGGGCCTTGCGCTCCTGTTCCCGCTCGGTCAGCAGGCGGCGGTGGGCGTCCTGGAGCGCCAGATTAGCCATATCCAGGGCGGCAATCTGCGTGGCCAGGTTTTGCTCGAGCTGCGTGCGCTGCCGGCCGAGTTGCTGCGCCTGCTCCCTGGCCCGGTAGTAGCTCTCCAGCGCCCAGATGATGGGTGTGAGCTGCTGCCGATCCGTCGTGCCGACGAGCGCGGCCACGACATCCTCGCGGTCGGTTGCCTCGGTACGCAGGTCTGCCACACCGTTCCCTTGCCGGAGCACGACAATTCGTTGGCATACGGCGAACAGGTGATCGAGATTGTTGCTACAGAAGAGCACGGCGGTGCCCGCCTGCTGCCAGTCGCGCATGAGCGTCAGTAGTTTCTGCTGGTAGGCATAATTGAGCGCCAGGGTTGGCTCGTCCACGACGACCAACCGGGCGGGGCGGATCAACGTGCGCGCGATGGCGACCAACTGACGCTCTTCGCTCGACAGATGGGCGACCGGCTCGCGGAGTGATTCAAAATGGATGTCGAGTTGCGCGAGCACCTCTCTGGCCCGCTGATCCATGCGCCCCGGGTCCAGCAGCCGCAACCCGCGGGTTACCGGCCAGCCAAGTTCCTCGCCCAGGAAGATATTGGCGGTGATGTCGAGCCACTCCACCAGCTCCGGTTCCTGGTGAATCACGGAAATGCCAACCGCGCGCGGGCGGAACGGCCAGCGCATGCGCTGGCCGTTAATATAGACCTCGCCCTGGCTGGGGGCCTCGCTGCCGGCCAGGATCGTCGCCAGAACCGACTTACCCCCGCCGGGGCCGGCCGTCACGCCCACGCCCTCGCCGGGGGCGACAGCAAAGCTGAGTTGCCGGAGTACGGGTAGCGCGCCGAAGTTCTTGGAGAGGTTGGCGCACCGAAGAAATGGTTCCATTTCCGGTACCTTATGAGGCACTGTTGTGCTGGTGGGGAACTCGCAGGCCGTCGATAAACAGGCAGCGGATCCCGGCGGCGATGCGTTTCCGGCTGAAGCCACGGTATTGCTCCTGGAAGCCGATCAGCGAGGGGATAATGACGGACAGGATCGCGTCGGCAAGAAAGGCAGGATCGAGTGCCCTGACTTCTCCCTGGGCACTTGCCTCGGTCAGCAGGGCCATGATGCGGGTATGCAGCCAGACATGGAACGGTTTCTGTAGAAAATGCGTCCTGCCCCCGCCGTGCCGCAACTCTTGCATGCTCGCCAGCAAGGAGCTGTGCGAATCGACCAGCACCACAAATTCATCGAGCAGGCGCCCCAGCCGGGTCAAGGCAGAGGATGGCGCATCCGGCCCATCCAGGATCGGCTCCATCCGTTTTTGAAATGCGGCGAAGTCATCTTCCAGCAGCGCTGAACAGAGGTGCCCCTTATCGGCAAAGCGCCGGTACAACGTGCCTTGCCCTACCCCAGCCACGCGCCCGATCTCCTGCATCGTCGTCTCCGCAACCCCCTGAGCGGCGAAGAGCTGCCGGGCGGCGGTAAGGATCTGCTGCCGATGCTCGGCGGCGTCTCGGCGCTCCCGGCGCGTGTCTGAGCCCAGCGGATTGTGCTCGACGTGCCTGGTCAAGTCAGCAAGTCTCCTTACTGCCTAAAGGGATGCATCTCTACCGGACAAGCGGACATTTGTCCGTTCTAATATGCCCTAAATAAATGGATAGGTGTCCACTTGATTCTACCACGTAAACCAAAACTTTGCTATATGGTGAGGTGGGCGACCGGGCGAGATTCTCGGTCATCCCACATGAGGATGAGTACTGTTGCCGGGCGGGATCGGTGCGAGAGTCCAGCATTCGATGCGGGTCCTTCCTGCTGGACTAGGGGAAATCCCCCTACCGATTGGGGGGGGATGGGAGTTGTGGCATAGCCCTCGTTTGTACTAACCTAGACTTAATAGCCAGTGGTCGGAGTGAAGCCGCTCCGGGTGCGGGCAGCACCCCGGCGCCGCATGGCTAAACAGAGGCGTTTGACAAGTCATTAGTACATCAAAGGAGGAAGCTAGCAACGATGCGTACCAAACGCGCCTATCTGCTGATCTCTATCTTCGTGGCCGCGAGCCTGTTACTGGCCGCCTGCGGTGGCGAGGTCGCCACCCCGACCAGTGTCCCCGCCGCCGCCACCAGTACCTCCGCACCGGCGGCCGCGACCGATACCACGGCGCCCGCCGCCGCCACCGATACCACGGCCCCGGCCGCCGCCACCAGCACCTCCGCACCCAGCACAGGCGGTGTACCCGCGGGCAAAATCGCGATCCTGTTGCCGGAAACCAAAACGGCGCGCTATGAAACCCAGGACCTGCCTAACTTCAAGGCGGAACTCCAGGCCAAGGGCTTCGACCTCAACAACCTCATCTACTCCAACGCCAATCAGGACGCCTCCGCTCAGCAGCAACAGGCCGAGGCTGCCATCACCAACGGCGCTAAAGTCCTCGTCCTCGACCCCGTCGATAGCGCCGCGGCCGCCGCCATCGCCGATGCCGCCAAAGCCAAAGGCGTGCCCGTCGTCTCCTACGACCGCCTCATCACCGGCAGCGATGCCGTGGCCTACTACCTCTCCTTCGACAATGCCCAGGTTGGCAAACTCCAGGGCGAGAGCCTGCTGCAGGCCCTCTCCGGCAAGACCAACCCCAGCATCGTCATGATCAACGGCTCGCCCACCGACAACAACGCCAAGCTCTTCAAGGCCGGCGCCCACTCGGTGCTCGACGGCAAAGTGACCATCGCCAAGGAGTATGACACTCCTGACTGGTCGCCGGACCAGGCGCAGAACGAGATGCAGCAAGCCCTCACCGCTCTGGGCAACAAGGTCGACGGGGTCTACGCCGCCAACGACGGCACCGCCGGGGGGGCTATCGCCGCGATGAAGTCGGCGGGTCTCAGCCCGCTGCCGCCCGTCACCGGCCAGGACGCCGAGGTCGCCGGCATCCAGCGGATCCTGGCGGGGGAACAGTACATGACCGTCTACAAGGCGATCAAGTCCGAGGCGATGGCGGCGGCGGACCTGGCGCTGGTGTTGCTGGGGGGGCAGACGCCCCCGGCAAGCATGGTCAACGGCAAGGTGAACAACGGCAAAATCGACGTACCGTCGGTGCTGCTGGTGCCCGTGGCGGTGACCAAGAGCAACATCAACGACACGGTGATCAAGGACGGCTTCTGGAAGGCGTCCGACATCTGCACCTCCGATTTCGCCGCTGCATGCACCGCAGCCGGTATCAAGTAAGCCGGAGCGAATATTCATTCGTCTCCTGAGCAGTTGTGCGAGTTCCAGCTTCCCACCACCGGGAAGCTGGAACTCCCCTACGCAGCAGATTGTAGTCATCAGGCGAGGTCAGTCTATGGCAGAAGCTACAACAAGAATACCTGTACTCGAAATGCGCGGCATCAGCAAGCGCTTTGGGGCGGTGCAGGCGCTGACCAGTGTTGATTTCTCGGTTTACGCGGGGGAGGTGGTCGGTCTGGTGGGCGACAACGGCGCCGGCAAGTCCACGCTGACCAAGTGTATTTCCGGCATCTATCCCATTGATACGGGTGAAATTTACTTTGAAGGGCGCCTAGTTACGATCCACGGCCCCCAAGACGCGGCAGCGCTAGGCATCGAAACGGTGTACCAGGATCTGGCGCTGTGTGACAACCTGGATGTGGTCGGCAATCTGTATCTGGGACGCGAACAAACCCAGACGGTCATCCCCGGTGTTGCCCGCCCGGTCGACGAAGTGGCGATGGAAAAGCGGGCGATCGAAGTGCTGCGCAGCCTGTCGGTGTCGATTCCCAGCGTGCGCACGCTGATCGCGTCCCTTTCCGGCGGGCAGCGGCAATCGGTAGCCGTGGCCCGCGCGGTGATGTGGAACTCCAAACTGGTCTTGCTGGATGAGCCGACGGCGGCGTTGGGCGTGGCGCAAACGCGCCAGGTGCTCGACCTGATCCGCCGCCTCCGTGAGCAGGGCTTGGCGGTTGTGGTGATCAGCCACAACCTCGAAGACGTGTTCTCGGTGGTGGATCGCATCAGCGTGATGCGCCTCGGCCGCATGGTCGCGACATTTGACGTGCATTCGGCCAGTCGCAATCAGGTTGTGGCCGCCATTACCGGGGCGGAGTTTGGCGAGACGGTGACGCACGCCAATGGAGCAGGAGGAGGCGTAGTGGCATGAGCACCATGCTAAACGATCCGCGCCTGGTAACGAGCGAACCACAGGACGGCGGGCCGATTGCGACCTTGCGCCGCCGGCTGGCCTTCACCGATCTCGGCCAGTTGCCGGTCATTATCGGCCTGCTCGTCATCTGGATCATCTTCCAGATTGCCAACCCCAACTTCCTCACCCCGCTGAACCTGACCAACCTGCTCTTGCAGTACGTTGCGCTCGGTATCCTCGCGGTCGGCATCATCCTGGTTTTGCTGCTGGGCGAGATCGACCTGTCGGTGGGCGCGACGAGCGGCCTGTGCGCCGGAGCGATGGCCGTGTTGAACGTCAAACTGGGGGTGCCCGGCCCGGTGGCGGTGCTGATTGCGTTGCTGCTGGGGTTGGCCGTCGGGCTGCTGCAAGGCCTCTGGATCTCCAAACTGCGGGTGCCGTCGTTCATCGTCACGCTGTCGGGCTGGCTGGCCTGGCAAGGCGGCTTGCTCCTGCTGCTGGGCAGCACCGGCACGATCAACCTGCGCGATCCGTTCATCCTGGGGTTGACCAACACCTTCTTTCCGCCGGAGGTGGGGCTGATCATCGCGATCCTCTTTGTGGCCGCCTACGCCGGGTTCGCCGTGTGGGATCGGCAGCGCCGTCTGGCGGCCGGGCTGGCGGCGGTCGGAACCGGCACGCTGGTGGCGCGCATCGCGCTCCTGGCGGTTCCGGTGGTGGGCGGGGTGCTGGTTCTCAACGCCAATCGGGGCTTGCCGCTGGCGGTGTGCATCCTCATCGGCATGATCGTGGTGTTCAACTTCATTACCAAGCGCGTGCGCTACGGGCGGCACATCTATGCTGTGGGCGGGAACGCCGAGGCGGCCCGGCGGGCCAGTATCAACGTCGATTGGGTGCGCCTCTCTGTGTTCGCCATCTGCTCGACTCTGGCCGCGTTCGGCGGTGTGATGGGCGCTTCGCGCCTGCTGGCCGTCAATCAATCGTCCGGCAGCGGCGATCTGTTGCTCAACGTGGTGGCGGCGGCGGTTATCGGCGGCACGAGCCTGTTTGGCGGGCGCGGCACGATCTGGGCGGCCCTGCTCGGCGCGCTGGTGATCGGGTCGATCTCCAACGGCATGGACCTGCTGGCGCTCCAGTCGTCGACCAAGTACATGATCACCGGCGGCGTGTTGCTGCTGGCCGTCACCATCGACGCGGTGGCCCGGCGGCGCCGCGAGGCCACCGGCCGCTAGACCGGACCGGAAAGCTAAAAAGCCGGCCGCCGCGCTCTTTGAGAGCACCGGGGCCGGCTTTTTTGGCCGCCGCTCAGGGCAGCGGATAGAGCTCGTCGATGCCGCGCTCAAGCACAAGATCGACGCTACCATCGTAGCTGAGCGCGTGCAAGGCGCCGTTCTGGACGACAGCCAGGCCGAGGGCGCCCACGTTCCAGCTTACGCTGCTGTCCGATACCCCCGGCGCACCCTGGTCGCCGGCATACGATATTGCCAGCAGCGCCGGGCTGGGGCGGCCTAGGGCGAGAGGGACGCTGCGGATTGCATTGTTGATCGCCTGCCCGGTGTCGCTGGTGCCCCCGGCGGTAGCGTATATCAGCCGGTTGTTGCGCTCCCAGACACCCCATAACCATTGGTCGGGCGCCCTGTCCAGGTCAAGCGGCCGCGCGGCGCCCGCTGCATCGATAAAGAGGCTTCTCCCCTGCCTGCTGCGCGCGAGATCGGTCCAGGTCAAGAGGATGCCGGAGTCCAGCGCGTAGAGGGTAGCCAGTTGCTCATCCTGCGCGCCTGTCGTCTTCCAGATTATTGCGCCGGGCTGGGTGGGATTGATCAGCCAGATTTCGCTGTCCCAGGGCGCCGTGCCGCCGGCTACCACCTTGCCGGCATAGGGGCCGGCATCGACAAAGCTGCTCCAGAACCAACTCCCCGCCAACGGCGGTTCGTCGGCCCAGGTGCGCAGGACGGCCGGGGCACGGCTACTGTCCAGCGCGAGGTCTACCAGGCGGTGGGTATAGGCGATCGTCCCCGTTTCCGGCAAGGCCAGTTCGGTGATGATCGCGCTCTGCCCATCCGGGCTAACCTGGGCCGCCATGACGACGGCTGAACGCGTTGCCAGGAAGCGCATGCCCCCGGCCAGGTCGGCCAGGTAAAGATCGGATCGGGCCTGATGATCGCTGTTGTGGGAATAATCGGCCAGCAGGATGGTCTCCCCCGAGTTTCCGTAGCCGACAATAGCCCACGCCGGCCCAGGCAGCGCAAAAGTCGTCGTCACCGCGCTCTCGTAGCTCTGAAAGTGCAGGGTGGTGTTGCTGTATGGCCCTTGCGCCAGGCGCAGGCGCGGATCGCTGGAAGCCTCCGGTGGGCCGTCCCGGCGTTCGGTCATCACGCCGTGCGGGCCACAGCGGGCGACGTCGAAATCAGGCGTGAAACGGAGGCGCTGGAAGACCAGACCCGTGGGCTGGGGCCGGGCGACGACCAACGCGCGCCCGCCGCCCTCCGGGGCGGGTGCGTCGTAGAGGGCGACACAGCCCTCACCTGCGCCGCGCACGATGCTGGCTCCATCAGAGCCACGGAGCCAGACCCACCCCTGCGCGTCGTAAATGTATAGCCCAGGTGGATCGGCCGCCGGTCGCCGGGCAATTGTGCCGCTCAAGACGCCGCTATAGACCACTTGCACGGCGCGGGCCTGACGGGTCTCGCTGTCGCGGAAGCCCGGCTGGACCGCGTTCACCGCGCGCAGGTCGCGCAGCGCGGCTAGCCAGTCGTCCCTGCCGGCCTCGGCCACCGCTGCCGCGTAATGCTGGTCGCGGTCGGCGATCTTGGTTGCGGCTCCCGCCGCCCGCGCGGCGGCGTCGCGGAAACCCGTGGCGGCCCGGAATGCGGCGAGCGCCGCATCCCAATCGCGATTCGCCGCCGCGCGCTCGCCCGCGTGGTAGGCGGTATATTGGCCCTGGGTGTGCCAGGAATCCCACACCGCCCACCCAATAATACAGAGCAGCAGCACGCCGCCCAGCAGCAATTCCTGCCGCCGGCTAGCCTGGCGCCGGCGCTCGACCGGCGGCTGGGGCTCGTCAAGCAGTGTGAAGCCTGTGCCATTGGTATCCGGTAGCTGCAACTCGATTCCTCGCCTATTACACGAGCGGTGTTCCGCCGGCCACCCTACTGTTTATTATACAGAAGTCAGAGAAATCGCAGCAAATGATGGTTTGCCGCGGCGGATAGAGAGCGCCGCTGATTGCGGCGGCGCGTCGGCGCTCCCCCATCATAGGGGGTGTAGTCCACCTAATTTCCCGTTATTTTTGACAGCCACCTTGACAACCAAAGAGGTGGATGCCGGCGGATATGGATCGCGGTGGACAGCGTTTCGCCGAACCCTTAATCAGTGGGTTCAGGGTTCGAGTCCCTGGCGGGTCACCATAACTCCACTGAGGATAGCCACAAATTGATGGCCGGACTGGGTACAGTCCGGCCATTGCTATGTCTTTGACAGCCAAACGAATGCCAAAAAGTCTGTGGGTAGGGTCCGCACGCCGCGCCTCCTTTGGCGCGGAGCACGGGGTGCGGGGCCCGGCTAGGCGGTGTTCAGGGTCTGGCGCGCGGCAGGCGCAGCACCAGCAGCAGCCGGGCGCGCAGGCGCGACAGCGTCGCCATACGCTGTCCTGTCCAAGCGGAGCCGGCGCGCATCGTCGCGTACTTGAGGTCAATTTGCGGCACGGCCCGGCTGGCGGGCACGAACAGTAAGCCGGCCAGCGGCGGTATACGCCGGATTGCGCCGGGGCGATGGCCCGCAAGCCTCCGCGCCGGTCGGCCAGTGGAATTACCAGTGGCGGCGGGCGACCAGGGGACTGATTAACCAGGGCTTGAGCAGGCTGATCGATACCGACTTGCGCCAGGGAACCGGTGGAGCAACGCGAGGTCCGGTGTCAGCGCGCCGCCCCTCGCCTGGCATTCCTCTCTGACTACCTACTGATTCCTCGCCAATCCGTCAGCGATGCGCTACCGCTGCCCAGCGCTCGGCTCAAACGTTGACCGCTTGTCTATTTTTGGCGCGTATGCTATTGAGTACCTCCGTTCGAGGCAAAGATTGTGTAGCCGAGAAATACGGAATGTATTCGTCCTTACAGAAAGGTAAGGTTCACGGTCCCTATACTGACCTTCAGACTGAAAAACAGGACGACCTATGAGTAGCAGGCACCTACAGCAGCATCACCTGGATATCGTCGGCGCGCGCGGCGTGACCTGTGCCGCTGCCTGTTGTTGCGTCTGTGCGCAGCTGGACGCGTGTTGTTGTGTGTCCAGCCTTCCCGCGCCGGCTCCCCTGCTGCTTGCCCCAGCGATCATCCTGTTAGAATAAGGTCTGCCGCCTCCTGGAGGCGGTGAGGAGATGAGTGACAAGAAGGGGTTGCCCGCCGGGGGCAACCCCTTTTTTTGCTGTTCACTGAGGAGGTATTATGATGCGGTTTTTGTCTTCACGTCGGTGGGCGTCTGCCGCGCTCGTGCTGCTCGCGCTCGGTCTGAGCACCCTACTCACGGCCTGCGGCCAGGCGGCCACGGCGGATCAGGCGGCGCCCGCCACCAGCGACCCCATCCTAGTCGGCGTCAGCGGGCCGCTCACCGGGGACAATGCCCAGTACGGCGCCCAGTGGAAAAAGGGCTTCGACCTTGCTCTGGACCAGATCAACGCCGGCAGCGGCATTAAGGGACGCAAGCTCGCCTACACCTTCGAGGACTCCCAGTCCGATCCTAAGCAATCCGTCGCCATCGCCCAGAAGTTCGCCGCCGACTCGCGCATCGTGATGGAGTTGGGCGACTTCTCCAGCCCGGCCTCGATGGCCGCCTCGCCTATTTACCAGCGTGCCGGCCTCGTGCAGTTCGGTTTCACCAACTCGCACCCCGACTTCACCAAGGGCGGGGACTACATGTGGAGCAACTCGATCAGCCAGAGCGATGCCCAACCGCTGCTGGCGAGTTACGCCATCGACGACCTGGGTCTCAAGAAGCTCGCCGTGCTCCATCTGAACACCGACTGGGGCCGCACCAGCGCCGACCTCTTCGTCACGGCGGCAACCGCCAAAGGCGCGACGATCGTCGCCAAAGAAGCCTATCTGGCCGACGAGAAGGACTTCCGCTCGACGCTCACGCGCGTGCGCGACGCCCAGCCCGATGGGCTGATCCTGATCTCGTATTATGCCGACGGGGCGCAGATCGCCAAGCAGATGCAGGCGCTCGGCTTGACTATCCCGATGGTCGCCTCCGGCTCCGTCTACTCGCCGAAGTTCCTGGAACTGGGGGGCGACGCGGTGAACGGCGTCTATACCAACAGCAACTTCTTCCCCGACGATCCGCGGCCCGAAGTGCAGCGCTTCGTCAAGAATTACCAGGCTAAATACCACGAGTTGCCGGACTCGTTCTCGGCCGGGGCCTACGACACGATGATCCTGGTCGGGCAGCTAGTCACCCAGTACGGCACCGACCGCAAGGCCATCCGCGACGGGCTGGCCCAGATCAAGGACGTGCCGAGCGTCATCTTCGGCACGGTCACCTTTGGGCCGGATCGCCGCGTCGCCAACCCGCAAAACATCAAGCTCGTGGTCCAGGCCGGCAAGTTCGCGGTCTGGAACGGGACGAAGCCGGTCAGCGCCAAGTAACCGGCGAAAGGTAGTCTTGCATGTCGGATCTGTTTACGTCCTTCCCCGACTACACGATCAACGGCCTGATCATCGGCAACATCTATGCGCTCGTCGCCGTGGGCCTGGCGCTGATCTTCGGGGTCGCAAACCTGATCAACTTCGCGCACGGCTCGGTCTATATGGTCGGGGCGTACCTGGGCTGGGTGGGCATCACCTTCCTGCACACGTCGCTGCCGGTGACCATCCTCATCGTCGTGATTGGCTCGGCGCTGCTGGGTCTGGCGATCGAGCGCGTCGGGTTGCGGCCCTTGCGGGGATCGTCGCGCATCGCGCCGCTGCTGGCGACCATCGGCATCAGCTTCGTGCTGGATCAGGTCGTCCAGATCCTGTTCACGCCCGATCCCCGCGCCCTGCCCAGTGCGTTGCCGGCCTGGCGCATCCCGGTCGGCCACGGTACCATCGGCGCCCTCGACCTGTTGATCGCCGGTATCGGACTGGCGAGCGCGGCCCTGCTGTACAGCTTCTTGCGCTTCACGCGCCTGGGCTGGGCGGTGCGGGCCACCGCGCAGGACCGTGATGCGGCCTTGCAAATGGGCGTGAACGTCGATGCGGTCAATCAAACCGTGTTCGCGATCGCCTCGGCCCTCGGTGGGCTGAGCGGGCTGCTCGTCGGCATGTACTTCAACGACATCTATCCGGCCATGGCCTTCCAGGCGACCCTCAAAGGCTTTACCGCCAGCCTGATCGGCGGGGTGGGCAACGTGCCGGGCGCCGTCGTGGGTAGTCTGGTGCTGGGGCTGATCGAGAGCTACGGCGTGGCGATCCTGGGCTCGAGCTACCGCGACCTGTTCGCCTACGTCATCTTGATTGCCTTCCTGCTGCTGCGGCCCAACGGCCTGTTTAGCCGGAGCCGGCAGTTGCCGCCCGAGCCGCTCACCGGCACGTTCATCGCGCCCAGCCGGCCCTTGCGGGTGGCGCCGCCCGTACTCTTCGGGTTGGGTGGGGCAGCGCTGCTGCTGCCGCTGGTCGTCCATGACCCCTATGTGCTCCAGACGCTGGGTAACGCCTGGTTGTACGGCATGCTGGCGCTCAGCCTGACGCTGGTGGCGGGCACGGCGGGGCAGATGTCGCTCGGCCATGCCGGGTTGCTGGCGATCGGCGGGTACGCCTCGGCGCTGCTGGCGCTGCGCCTGGGAGTGCCCGTGGCCGCGGCGATGCTGCTGGCGGGCTTGATCACAGCGGCGCTCGGCACGCTGCTCATCGCCCCAGCCTTCAGGCTGCGCGGGCACTACGTGGCGATCGTGACCATCGGCATCGGCGAAGTCGTCAGCCTGGTGATCCTGAACTGGGAGAGCCTGACCAACGGCCCCATCGGCCTGGCCGGCATCCCGCCGCTGGAGCTCTTCGGCCAGGCGTTCGTCACCGCCGACGCTATCTACTGGCTGACCCTGGGTGTGCTGATCGCGCTGGCGCTGCTCCAATGGCGGTTGACGCGCTCCCACCTGGGCCGCACGCTGCGGGCGATTCGCGAGGACGACATCGCCGCGCAGTCCTACGGCATCAGCCTGAATCGCTATAAGGCGCTGGCCTTCAGCGTCAGCGGGTTCGCGGCGGGGCTGAGCGGGGCGATCACGGCGCACATGTACTCGTACATCAACCACGAGACCTTCGGCACCACCATCTCGGTGCTGGCGCTGACAATGGTGATCCTCGGCGGGCTGGGCAACATCGGGGGGGCGATCCTCGGCGCGCTCCTGCTGATCGGCCTGCCCGAACTGTTCCGCGGCCTGGCCGAGTACCGGATGCTGGTCTACGGCCTGGTACTGCTGTTGCTCATCCGCTTCCGCCCGCAGGGCCTGCTGGGCACGGTGTGATGGGTCGAGTGGAGTTTTGCGTTTTGACCTGATGGAAAGAGGAGATTTGATGAGCACTTTGAATGAGTATCTGGTTCAGAAGCGCGCGGCCATCGAGCAGCGCAAACAGCAACGCCCGGACGCGCCCCATGTCCTGCAAGCGCAGGTGCGCGCCGAGGGGCGCAGTGGGGTGCGCCGCATCCGCATCCGCGACTTTCAGATTATCAGCGACAGCGGCCCGGACTTCGCGGGCTATAACCTCGGGCCGTCCTCGCCCGAACTGCAACTAGGGGTGCTCGGTAGCTGCTTGACCCACGTCTTCCTGATCCGCGCCGCCGAACGGGGGGTGCCGCTCGACAGCCTGGAGGTCGCGGTGCAAGGCGAGATCGACGGGCGCGCCGGGCAGCCGGGCTTCGAGCAGGTGCCGATCTACCCGCACAATATCACGTACACCGTGCATGTCGAGTCGCCTGCCTCCGAGGAAGAGATCGCCGCCCTGCACCAGGCTGTCGAGGCGACCTGCCCGATCCTCAACCTGCTGATCAATCCCCAGCAGATCAATGGCCGGGTGGTGCATACGGCGCCGGAGCCGATCCCGGCATGAGGTCCGCGATGGGGCGCCTCGAAGGCAGCGGCCTGACGCGATCTTTTGGCGGCGTGACCGCGGTTGACCATCTCGACCTGGCTGTAGAGCCAGGCGAGACGGTTAGCATTATCGGGCCGAACGGCGCGGGCAAGACTACCGCCTTCAATCTGATAACCGGCCTGGATCGCCCCGACGCCGGCGCGATCCTCTTCGACGGCGTGCCGATCGCCGGACTCTCACCCATCGCCATCGCGGAGCGGGGCCTGGCGCGCACCTTTCAGCACGGGCGCGTCTTCGGCAACCTGAGCGTCCTGGACAACGTGCTGGTCGGAGCGCACACCCAACTGCGTGCGGTGCGCCCGGCGGTCCCGGTGGTTGGGCCGTTGCTCGAACTGGGGTTGGCGCTCGTGCGTCCGGGCAAGGTCGTCGCGGAAGAACGGCGCCTCCAGGACGAGGCACGCGCGATCCTGGCGCTCTTTGGCGAGCGCCTGCTGCCGCGGGCCGATCAGCCCGCCCACTCCCTCTCCTATGCCAACCGCCGCCGGCTGGAGATCGCGCGGGCGCTGGCGTTGCGGCCACGCCTGCTCCTGCTGGATGAGCCGACCGCCGGCATGAACCCGACCGAGACGGCGGAGATGCTGGAACTGATCCGCGATCTCAAGACGCGCGGATTGACGATCCTGCTGATCGAGCATAAGCTGTCGCTCGTGATGCAACTCTCGGATCGGGTCATCGCGATGGACGATGGGCGTAAGATCGCTGAAGGCCCGCCGGAGGTCGTGCGCCGGGACCCGGCGGTGATCGCGGCCTACCTGGGCCACCGTGAGGTCGGCGCGGCCGAACTGCTCGTCGAGGAGGTGGCATGAACACCCCCTTGCTGCAACTGGCTGGCGTCCAGACTTTCTACGGCCCGGTGCAGGTCCATTTCGACCTTAGCCTGGAGGTGCGCCCAGGGCAGATCGTCTGTCTGCTGGGCGGCAACGCCAGCGGCAAATCGACCACGATGAAGGTCATCCTGGGTCTGCTCCGGCCACGGGCGGGCACGGTGCGGTTCGACGGCGCGCCGATCACCGGGCTGCCGACGGCGCAGATCATCCGCCGGGGTATTGGCTCTGTGCCGGAAGCGCGGCGCCTCTTTCCCGCCATGACGGTGCGCGAGAATCTGCTGATGGGCGCCTACACGCGCGGGGACCGCGCAGCAGTGGGCGCTGACTTCGAGCATGTACTCGACCTCTTCCCGCGGTTGCGCGGGCGCCTGGGCCAGCGCGCGGGCACGCTCAGCGGCGGGGAGCAGCAGATGGTGGCGATGGCCCGCGCGCTGATGGGACGCCCGCGCTTGATCTGCATGGATGAGCCGACGATGGGCCTCTCGCCGCTCTATGTCGACCACGTCCTGGATCTGATCCGGACGATCAATGCGCAGGGGGTGACGATCTTCATGGTCGAGCAGAACGCGAACCTGGCGCTGCAGATCGCGCACTACGGCTACGTGCTCCAGACCGGGCGGATCGCGCTGGCCGGTCCGGCGGCCGAGTTGCTACGCAACCCGCAGATCCGCGACGCTTACCTGGGCGGCGAACCGGCGGAGCGGATCACACAGGATTAGCTATGCACAGGGAGGAACAACATGATTCGCCAGATTGATCACATCGTGATCCTTGTGAAGGAACTGGAGCAAGCCATCGCCGACTACACCGCGCTGGGCTTTACGGTGGTACGCGGCGGCGACCATCCTGGTGGGGCCACCCACAACGCGCTGGTGATTTTCGAGGACGGCGCCTACTTCGAGCTGATCGCTTTCAAGCAGCCGGCCGAAGAGCACCACTGGTGGCGCAAGGGCGCCCGCGTGGGCGAGGGCCTGCTGGATTACGCGCTGCTTCCCGGCGCCATCGCCGAGGACATTGCCGCTGCCCGCGCACGCGGCCTGGCGCTGGAGGGGCCGAATCCCGGCGGCCGGTGGCGCCCGGACGGCGTGCAGGTGGCCTGGCAGATCGGGCGGGGCGGCACCCCAGACCTGCCGTTCCTCTGCTGCGACGTGACGCCGCGTGCCTTGCGGGTGCCCGAGGGCGCCGTACGCCGCCATGCCAACGGCGCGGCCGGCGTCGCCGCGATCACGGTCGCGGTGGCAAACCTGGAGCAGAGCATCGAACGCTACCATGCGCTCCTGGGCGCCGCAGCCCAGGAGGAGCGCGCGGAGGAACCGGCCGGGGATGGCCTGCGCAAGGCCCGCTTCCGGCTGGGCACCGCTGTCATTACCCTGGCGCAGCCGGTGAGTACCGGGAACGGGCAGGCGGGCGCCTTGCGCCGCTATCTGGAGGCAGGTGGCGAAGGCCCGTTTGTGGTGGCCCTACGCGCCGCGCATGCGACCGCTACCGGTCCGCTGGACGCCCGCCTGACCCACGGGGCGCAACTCGAGTTCGGCGTGACGGACCCGGTGCCTGTAGCAGGATACGAAAGCGTCCCTTGATAAGGAGCAGCATGGCAGGCAGCAGCGCAACAACAGTGGCGGTGATCGGCGGGGGAGCGAGTGGTCTCGCGGCGGCCAAGTGCTTGCTGGAGGCCGGCCTGCGGCCCACGGTGTTCGAGCAGTCGCCCCATATCGGCGGCGTGTGGAGTTTCGACGAGACGCTGCCCGCGGGCGGCAGCCCGGCGTACCGGTCGCTGCATACCAACACGCCTAAGCAGATCACCGCCTTCTCGGACTTTCCCTTTCCGGACGATCTGCCCGACTTTCCGTCGCACGCCGAGGTGATCAGCTACCTGAGCGCCTACGCCGAGCGCTTTGGCGTCTGGGAGCACATCCGTCGCGAGACGCACGTCGCGACGGTCGTGCCTGCCACAGGGGGCGGCTGGACGGTGCAGGTGGCGTGCGAATCGGGCGCGCGGATAGACAGGTTCGACGCCGTCTTTGTCTGTAGTGGCATGTTCGGCGAGCCGCGGCTGCCGGATATTCCGGGTCTGCGGAGCTTCCCTGGCCTGCTGCTCCATAGCCGCGCGTACACCGCCGCCGATCCCTTCGCCGGCCGGCGCGTGCTGGTCGTCGGCACCGGCAGCAGCGGCACCGACATTGCTGTCGAGACCGGCCAGGTCGCGCAGCAGGTCTGGCTGAGCGGGCGTAACGACGCCTGGGCGGTCGCGGCGGGCACGCTCGGTGGCCCGGCGAGCTGGGGCACCCGGCTGGGGCGCCACCTGCGCTTGCGCCTCGGCCTGGAGGCACGCCGGTCCAACGGGGACTCCGTGCGGCCCGACGCCCCCTTCGTGCTGCAGCCCGACCGGCTGATCCTCAACGACCGGCTGCGCGAAACGATCGGGGCCGGGGCCGTGCGACCCCGGCCCGGCATCGCGCGGGTGGACGGAGCCACCGTCCGGTTTACGGATGGCACGAGCGTGGAGGTCGATACGATCATCTGCGCCACCGGCTACGCGCTGCGCTTCCCGTTCCTGAATGAGACGATCTTCCGGGTCACACCCGCCGGCCTGAATCTCTACCGCGTGGTGTTGCATCCCGACCAGCCCACGCTGGCCTTCATCGGCATGTCGCGGGCGACCGGGGCGATCATGCCGCTGGCCGAGATGCAGGCCCGCTGGGCGGCGCAGGTGC
Source organism: Chloroflexia bacterium (assembly GCA_025927935.1). The sequence continues at coordinate 19,846 of JAICKM010000009.1, forward strand.
TGCGCGGAACCGTCAACCTACCGCCCGCCGCCGCGATGCAGGCGGGGATCGACGCACGACGCCGGTTCATCGCCGCGCGGGGCGGCAATCCGTTTCGGATCGAGTTTGAGCCGTATATGGACACGCTGGCGTCCGAAATCGGCGCTTTGCCGCAGCTCCGGCGCCATCCGCGACTCTGGCGGGTCTTGCTGGCCGGCAAGCCGGTTGCGGCGCGCTACCGGCTCGACGGGCCGGGGCGCGCGGCAGACGCACCCCGCATCCTCCTGGCCGCTCACCGGCCGGAGCAGCCTCCCGGCCCACCTGCGGTAATACCTGGCGCGGTCCACGACTCTCGCGTCGCCGCACGGCACGAGAAGGACCGCCCTTCGCCCGACAACCCCATGGAGCAACGACATGATAAGCACATCGCTTACGAACCCAACGCAGAGTAGTGAAACACCCGATCTGGTGGACGATCTGGCCGGCCTGCAGCCGGAGACGCCCTTGCAGGCGCTGCGCGCAGCGCGGGCGGATGTCGCGCGTTACGCCCAGGGCAGCTACCTGGCCCTGCTCGAACCCGCGGATCCCGCTGGCGTGAGCCGCGTCGAGCGCGAACTGATCGCCCTGCGCGTAGCGGTGCTAACCGCGAGCGCCGTCCTGGCCGCGCATCATCGCGGGCGGCTGCGGGAGCATGGCGTTGCCGCTGAACACATCGCGGCCGTCGAGCACTTTCCCACGGCGGGGGGGTTGGCGGCGCGCGAGACCGCGATCCTGCGGCACGTGGATCGGCTGACGCAGGAACCGCGCGCGGCCGACGAGGGGGACATCCAGGCACTACAGGCTGCCGGCCTCGGCGCTCGCGACATCGTCACGATCGCGCAGTTGATCGCTTTTCTTAGCTTCCAGGTCCGCCTGCTGGCGGGTCTACGAGTTCTCGCGGAGACCTAAATGACCACGACAGTGCAGAAACAATTTACGCTGGAGCGGGTGGAATGGCGCGCCTGGCTCCCAACCGTGACGCTGGCCGAGGCTACGCCGGAGCAGATCGCCGTGCTGGAGGAAAGCACCCCGTCGGCCAAAACCTCACCCTACTACCTGTTGCTCGCCCATGACGTGGACGTGCTGCGTGAGCGCTCGCGCCTCTTCAACGCGGTGATGTATGGGCCAGGCGGCCTGCTCCGCGCCGACCGGGAGTTGGCGGCGGTCGCGACCTCACGCGTCAACGGCTGCGTCTTCTGTGCCTCGGTGCATGCGCGGCTGTTCACGCAGTTGCGCAAAACCGACGAGCCGATCCGGCGGCTCCTCGACGAGGGGGTCGCGACGCCCCTGGGCGAACGGGACCAGGCGATCGTAGATTACGCCGTGAAACTCACGCGTGCCCCGCAGAGCCTCGGCCCGGCCGATCTCGCCCCGCTGCGGCAGGTGGGGCTGACGGATGGGGAGATCCTCGACCTGACCCATGTCGTCGCGATGTTTGCTTGGGCCAATCGCCTTCTGCAAACATTGGGGGAGCCCCTGAGGGCAGCGACCACCCTGGATCCCTGAGCGCGGAGAAAGCGGGGGGCAAGGGTACACCGGTGGGTTCTTGTGCATCATCAGGCATCTACACCCCGATTAGCTTGCTGAGTAAACCTGCTGGGGGATCACGGAGGCCCGTGGGGCAACCAGACGCACGTGGCTTGCGCTATCGGCCAGATGGCGCGCGCCCGCCGGCATCCGGCCTGAGGCGGGCATGTACACGCAGAAGATGACCTGCCGTGTGCGGCGGGATCTGGGTACGATGATCCGGCCCGTAAAGCACACTGGAGATGATCCCTGCCGCGTCGTGGATACACCGGTCAACCAGCTGCAAGGCCAGGTCCCGGCCACCGATGCCCAGGTATTGCTCGCCCCCACCGCCACGGCGACCAACACATGCGCCACAGCATCATGGTGTAATAGGAGGTGTACTCAGCGAGTATCATTGCACCATTGCGCCATGATCATGATTGCGCCATGGCATCATATCGCAATCCATCCCTGGGGCGTTTAATCCTGCCCAGCGGTCCTTCCGGTGGACGGAATCATTTCGGCCACAAGGGCTCCGCCACGGTGAACCCCAGGTCGCCCTGCCAGCTGTTGCGGGCCGCGACCTCGTGGACCGGTTTACGAGCGCCGATTCCCCACTTGCCGGTGGGGTAGCCCAGCGTAACGGCTCCGTGCATGTACCAGCCGGCGTCCTTCGGTACTCCAAAGATGTCAAACACGTCGTCCGCGAAGAAAGACTGTAGCATCCCGGTCAAGGTCGCGCCGATCCCTTCGGCGCGGGCGGCCAGCATCGCGCTCCACAGCGCAGGGTAGATCCCACTGCCGTCGCGGGTGCGCCCGAAGCCTATCAGCAGTAGGGGGACTTCGGCAAAATGTTCTGCCAGATGCACACCCGATCGCACCATCCGCCCCATCTGACTATCAGCCTTCAGCACCTCGGCGAGGTCCGCCCCAAGTCCCGCACCAACCATGCGCTCAAAGGCCTGCCGATAGAGCACCGCGAGCTGCGTCTTGATCGCGGCGTCGTCGACCAGGAGGAATCGCCACTCTTCTCCGATGGTCGGCGCGCGGATGGCCGCATCGAGGATGCGTGCCTGCGCCTCGTAAGGGATGGGGTCGGGTTTCAGCCGCCGCATTGCACGGGTGGTGTACAGGGCTTCGTAGATATCCATACGGGATCCTCCTTATCAGCAGTTGCTATGAGCCTGCGCTGTGGGCCACGGTAATGACGACATGGCCCTTTTTGCGTCCTGTGTCGACATACCGGTGAGCTTCGGCAGTCTCTTCCAATGGGTAGTATCTATCTATGATAGATTTTATCTTTCCCGCTTCAGTGAGCTCTTTGAGGAAATTGAAGTCTTGCGCGTATTCGCCGGCTTTCCGTGCCGTCCAGGATATAACTTGCTTGCTGCTTCCCTGCGCAAGCCGGCGCCCGCGAAGTAGCTGTGACGGCCGCGCGTTACCTATAAGATAGCGTCCCTTGGGCGTCAGCAGTCTCACGCTACGGGAAAATGATGCCTTGCCTACCACGTCGAAGATCACATCATAACTCGCACCGCGTCTGGTGAAATCTTCTCGCGTATGATCAATGACCTGGTTGGCGCCGATCGCTTCTAGCATGTCCAATTTCCCGGTGCTGTCCACCCCCGTCACGTCGGCCCCAAAGTACCTGGCAAACTGTACCGCAAAAGTACCGATACTACCTCCCGCGCCATTGATCAAAACCTTCTCTCCACTCCGGATATTTGCTCTTCTAAGAAAGTACGTTGCGTCGAGTCCACCGACAGGCAGGGTGGCGGCTTCCTCATAGGTCATATGGGATGGTTTAATTGCCGGCACCCCACTTTCAGGCAGGCAGGTGTATTCCGCATAAGCCCCCAAACGAAGACCAGTCCATCCGAAAACCTGGTCACCCTTCCTAAATCGCGTGACCGCACTGCCGACTGCTTCGATTTCTCCGGCTAGCTCCTGTCCCAGGATAATGGGTTTTGGCCTTATGAAACGCCCATATATCAGTAAGGGAAGCCTGAACGTGATCGGGACCCGTAGACCGCGAAGCTCGCATTCACCTGCCGTTACCGTCGTCGCATAGACGCGGATCAGGACTTCATCGTCCCTGGGCGCTGGTGTTGCTACCTGTTGGAGTTGCAAGACATTGGGCCGTCCGAATTTCGTCAAGACAATGGCTTTCATCTATCCCTCGCAATACGACACATCCGTGTTTCATGAGGTGCAACTGCCGGGTTCCAGCGCGATGATCACTTTACCGCGGGCGTGTTCTACGCCAAAGTAGCGCATGGCATCGGCCACCTGACTCAATGGGTAACACCTGTCTATTACCGGTATCAGCTTGCCGGCCGCTAGCCAGTCTGTGAGCAGCAGCAAATCATCTCGTTTCAGATGCGCCGTAAAGGAAACGAATTTCCTGGTACCGGTCCGCGACGCCCATGCCCCCAGCAACGAGGCGCGGAGCAGATGAGTGACAGTCGAAAATCCCGTCCTCACACAAATGCCTTCGGTGCTCAAGATGTGCTTGTAGTCGGAGACCCTGTGATTTGCCGCGATGTCGATGATCAGATCATAATGCCGCCCACTTTGGGTGAAATCCTCGCGCGTGTAATCGATCACGTGGTCCGCGCCGATTCGGCGCGCCGTCTCCAAGTTCCGAGTGCTGCACACGCCGGTCACTTCAGCGCCGAACGCTTTGGCGATCTGTACCGCGAATGTACCCACACCCCCGGATGCCCCGTTGATCAACACCTTCTGTCCCGCCCGGATCTGCCCCTTATCGCGCAACGCCTGTAGCGCGGTGACAGCTGCTATAGGTACGGCCGCGGCAGACGCGAACGATATGTGGGCCGGTTTCGCCAGTAAGCGACTCTCGCGAACCGACGCATACTCGGCAAAACCGCCCTGGCCGATGCCCCCGAATACCTCATCGCCCGGTTGCAGTTGCGTTACGTTCTTGCCAACCGCCTCAACCCGCCCGGCGATGTCGGAGCCGAGCACCGGGTATTTCGGTTTCCGAAAGCCGCCGATCAGAAAGCGGGCAAAGAACGGTTTGCCTCGCAGCCGATGCCAATCGGCTGCGTTTACGGACGCTGCGTGAATCTTTACCAGCACCTCGTCATCTGCGGGAGCCGGTTTGTCTACCTCTCCCAAGCGGAGGACATCCGGTGATCCGTACCGTGTGTAGACAACGGCTTTCATTTCCGACTCCTGTCGTGGGCCAACGGACGGGAGCTATTATGAGCCAACGGACTCTCTACCGGCATTGGCTTGCTCCTGCCATCGCTCACCATCCACTCCGATCACGAGCAGCCAGAGCATCAGCGTTCCCTCCGCGAGGCCGCCAATGCCCTGTATGTATGGCGTCAGCTCGCGCGCAAGCGGCGGCCACAGGTAGGTCAGCCAACCCAAACCGGCGAGCGCTACCAGAACGCCCAGCAGCCGCGGCAGGAAGGGCGAGCGGAAAATGAGGTAGCCGATCAAGAGCAGGAACACGCCATCAAATACCAGGGCAATGGAGCCGGCCTGTGCATGCAACTGGAGTGCCAACAGCGCCAGGGCCTGCACCTGCTTCTCGTCAAACGCGCTCAGGGACGCGCTACCTCTCAGGACGACCAATGGGGCGAGTTGAAAGAGGCCGCCGGCAGCCTGAACGGCTAACCCCATCAGGCCCGAGAACGTCGCGATCAGCGCGACGCTCCGGCTCACCGGCTTGAGCAGCCTGTACAAAAGAGCGGTTAGAGCCACGTAGTCCACAAGCGAGATCAGGCTGAGCGCGAAACCCACCCGGAACGAGGCTTCGTGCGCCAGAAGGTTGTTCGCCAGAGCAGCGGCGTCAGCAGAGACGACACCAATGCCGCTGATCCCTGCCTGCTGCAGCAAGATCTCGCCGGCTATCGCCGTCAGGAAATACAATAGGTAGACAACGCCCGCGAACCTCGCGAAGGAATGAGGCGAGACTTCGGCAATCCGTGCCGTCGTTACGACTGTGCTCATACCTCTTTACCTCTGCCTGGCGACACGCTAATTCGTTTATTCGCTCCGTCCTGCGTTAACGGCGGCGCCAGCCTGAGTAGCTGTGCTATGAGTCTGCCGGCACCGTTTACCTGGCGTCCGGCGCCCCGGCCTGGGTGGGGGTGACGCAGACGACTGAGATCAACGGCAGTCCTAAGTCCCTTACTTTCTTCAGCACTCCGTGCAACGCCGCCTGATCGACCACCGGGCCGGTCAACAGGCTATCGCCGTTATCTTCCAGCGTGATGGTCAGCCCGCCAAACCAGTCGGTCCATTGCGGACCCAGGTGCCCCTTGATCCGGATTTCGTAGACCGTTTGCCGGCCTGGATCGGTGGTGGAGCCGGATTTGTTTGACATAACTCTAAACCTGCCGGGACCGCGAATAGCGGTCTTTGCCGCTTGCTCAATCTGCCGGTAGCATAACTCTATTCCGTATGCAGGGCTAGACACGAAAGTGTTGTCGGAGGTGTGGGTGTGGGGAGTTACAGCAGGCCCAGTTCACGGGCGCGGGCCACTGCTTGGGTGCGTCTTTGCACCTGTAGCTTGCCGAAGATCTTCCGGCTGTGCCCCTTCACTGTGTCCAGCGCAAGGAAGAGTCGCTCACTGATCTGCTGATTCGAGAGGCCCTGGGCAATGAGTTGCAGCACTTCTAATTCGCGCTGGCTCAGCGGCTCGATGAGCGGCTGCGCAGGGGGGATGGGGTGGCGCGGAGAGGAGTCTTCGCTCACCGGTTGCTCGGCTTCAAATGCTGCCAGCAGGCGGCGCGTATAGGTCGGTGCCACGCCGCGAGCCGCAGCTTCGGCCAGCAGGTGCGCCATGGGCCTACCTTCGTCGACGAAGATACGGATGCAGCCGGCCGGCTCCGCCAGCGCCAGCGCCTCTCCCAGCCGTTGCCGCGCCATGTCCTTTTTGCCATGCATGTAGAGCGCGATGGCCTGTAGAACCATCACCTTGAGTCGTTCATCCGCCCACTCTTTTGCCTCCATCTGCCGGCGCAACGGCTCGAGTAGGGCCAGCGCGGCGGCCGGATTGCCGCGGGCCAGGTGTACCCGCGCCTGGCTGAGCGGGAGGTTGTGAGTGTGCGCGAGATGCGCGGCTGCCGGCAGATCGCCCTGGCGCAGCAAGGTCAGCACTTGCATGGCGGCGACTTCGGGGATGCGATACACGAAGTTCTGACGGCGGGCTGCCTCGCCGGCCTGCGCCAGGATAGCGGCGGCGCCATCCACATCGCCCCGCGCCAGTTTCAGCCGGGCCAGAAAGACCTCGCAGACGATGAATCGGTCGATCACCATATCATACTGCCGTGCCAGGTTGAGGCCCTGGAGCCCCTCCTGCTCGGCGGCGTCCAGGTCGTTCCATTCGTACAGCACACGTGCCAGGCCCAGATGGGCTTCGTAGACAATCGCCAGCGGCTGATCGCCGGCCATTTGCTCGACGCGCCGGTAGGTCTCGACTGCCTGGTAGAGCTGGCTGTCAAGCTCCTGTACGTTGCCCAGGCCGATGGTCGCCAGTATAGTAGTGAAGATATCCCCGACCATCTGGCTGAGCGCGATGGCTTCGGTGAGGGCACGGCGCGCGGCGGCGCGATCTCCCAGGAGGCTGTAAGCAAACCCCAGTGTCCAGTGCGCGTTGGCGCGCAGCGCCAGGCTGGTGGGGCGCAGATATGCCAGCGCGCGGCGCGACTGGACCAGCATGGGTTCCACCTGGTAGCGGGTGAGGGCCAGGGTGGCCCTGGCTGCGGCGATCTGGCCGATGAGCTGGCGGGTCTGGTCGTCCTCCTCGCCACCCGGCAATGCCGCTTCAGCGGCGTCGAGTTTCTCCTCCACGCCCGTACTTTGCCCGCTAACGAGCAACAACGCGCCATACCGCCACCACAGGGAGGGTCGGGCATTCAGTACGGCGGGGGGCAGCGCAGCCAACCAATCGAGGATGGCAGTCACCGCGCCGCGCAAGTGCAAGGGAATGCCCCGGCCATCGATCAGCCGCTCGGCACGCTCAATGTCATTGGCGGCGGCCGCATGGTGAAACGCTTCGAGGTCGAGATCGTGGTCCTCGTACCACTGGCTGGCACGCCGGTGTAATTCCGCTACCTCATCCCCTGCATCGCTTTCCGCCGAAGTCAGGCTCCGGTGCACGCGCTGGCGGAGCAACTCGGCGAAGAGATGGTGGTAGCGATACCAGCGCCGCTCGTTGTCCAGGGGCACGAGGAACAGGTTGGCGCGTTCGAGATATTCCAGCGTCTCTTGCCCGTGCCCCGGCGGGGCGATCAGCACGGCATCGCAAAGGGGGCCGCACATGCGCTCGAGGATAGACGTGCGCAGCAAGAAAGTCTGCACGCTTCCGGGCTGCCGTTGCAGGACTTCTTCAACCAGGTAGTCCATCACGAAATGGTGGCTGCCGGTGAAGGACTGGACGAAGCGGCTGGGGACTGCCTGCCCCTGCATGGAAAGCGCGGCTAATTGCAGCCCGGCGATCCAGCCCTCGGTGCGGGTTTCCAACGCGGCGATGTCTTCCGGCGAAAGGTGCAGGCCCATCACCTCGTTGAGAAATCCGGCGGCTTCGGCGGGCGTAAACCGCAGGTCGGTGACGCGCAGTTCGCTCAATTGGGCGCGGGCGCGCCACCGGGCCAGGGGGAGTGGGGGATCCTCACGAGTGGCGAGGACCAGGCGCATTTGTGGGGGCAGATGCTCGATCAGAAAGGTGAGGTCGGCATCAACCGCTTTGGCATCGATAACGTGGTAATCGTCCAGCACGAGCACGAAACTGCCGGAGAGCGCAGTGATTTCGTTGAGCAGCGCCGTCAGAATCGATTCGGTTGGCGGTGGCTGCGGGGATTGGAGTACGCCCAGTACGCCCGCTCCGATATGCGGTTCAATTGTCCGTAAGGCGGCGATGAGGTAGATCAGAAAGCGCGCCGGGTCGCTGTCTCCTGCGTCAAGCGAGAGCCAGGCTGCCTGCCGGTCGCCACCCGCTACCCACGTGCTGAGCAGCGTGGTCTTGCCGAAGCCCGCGGGGGCGGAGATGAGGGTCAGCTTGCGGTGCAGCCCCTCGTTTAGCTGCGCGAGCAGGCGCGGGCGGCGCACCGCGTGCGGCGGCGGGGTCGGGATATAGAGTTTGGTGGCGAGCACCGGGGTAAGCATAGATCCATTATAAAGCA
>JAICKM010000820.1 GCA_025927935.1 Chloroflexia bacterium
ACTGGGCGACGAGCGGCGGTCGGTCACGTTGGGCTGGCCCACGCCCGCCGTTTCGACGGGCGGCGCGGAGGCATCGCCGGCGCGCGCCGCGGCCAGGACGCGCACGTTGGGCACCTCGCCGGCCAGGGTCTTCTCGATCTCCGCCGCCTGCGCCGAGCCGATCGGCACGATGCGACCGAGACTGATACCACGAGTCACGATCTCGCTTGCATTAATATCTTCCCGGCGGGCCAGGACGATGGCGCCGACCACGGCCACGAGCAAGATCAATGACGCGACTTCAAACGGCAGCAGGAAGTTGGTGTATAACTCGATGCCCAGCGCCCGCGGCTCGCCGCCATAGGTATCGATCCGCGTGACCGGCCAGCCGCCGCCCGGATTGGGCAGGTTCACCCCGGCGGGGATCGCCGGCGCTTGCAGCGACGAGGCGAGGAAGATGACCAGCACCAGTTCGGCGCCCAGCAGCAGCCCAATCGGCCAGGCCGTCACCCGCTGGATATTATGTTCCTTGCCTAACTCCGGGCCGGAGCGTAGCTGCAACAGCATGATGACGAACAAAAAGAGGACCAGAATGGCCCCGGCGTAGACCAGCACCTGGAGCACGGCCAGGAACGGCGCGTTCAGCAACACATACATCCCGGCCAGTTGGAACAATACGATGACCAGCGCCAGCGCGCTATGCACGGCGTCGTTGCGCGTGATCATCAAGAGCGCCGCCGCGACGGCAATCACGGCCAGGCCGAGAAACACGATCTGCGGTAGCGACGGGAACGCTAGGGTCATACCGGCAATAGTCATCTTCTATGCTCCACACTGCAAGGGCTGGTCGTACCCTCGACTATTTCTGGGCCGTCTTGTCTTCGTTGCCGTAAGCCTCGGCCCCCACGCCGGGCTGCTCCACCCCCGCCGGACGACCCAACTGCGTGGGCCGCCGGGTTTGGCCGGGCAACTGCGGGCGCACCTGCACCCCTTCCAGCCGTTCGTTCAGCTCGGCCATGTAGGTCTTGCCCATCTGCAAAATCTTGTGCTTGTCGTAGATGGTCTCGCCGCGATTGTCGGTGGACATCTCGAAGTGGTGGCTCATGACCAGCGCTTCGACCGGGCAGACTTCCACGCAGAGGCCGCAGTAGAGGCAGCGCGTCTCGTTGATGTGATAGTAGTAGCTGAACTTCTTGCTGTCCGGGTCGAGCGGATCCAGCCCCTTCATATAATAGTGCTCGAAGGGGTGCCACTCGTCCGTATGATCGGCGTTCTCGGTCTCGTCCTCGATAATGCCGATGGTGATGGCGTCCACCGGGCAGATCTGCGGGCAGAGGCCGCAGCCGACGCATTTCTCGCGCCCGGTGGACGGGTGCGGCAGGAAGCCGACCGCGCCGCGGAAGCGCGGCGACAGTTCGCGCAGCGCGTCGGGATACTGCACCGTGACTGTTTTCTCGAACATCGTGCGCAGGGTCAACAAGAACCCTGTAACCTGATCCGTCAGTTCCATTTAGCCTCTCCCTACAGCCCCTGGCGCAACTTGATGCGGCGCGGCCCTTCGGTTTCGAGCGCCGTCGCCAGCGCCGCCGGACTGGCGTCGCGGACAAACACCGGCTTCTCGGATTTACCCCACCATGTGCCGACCGCGGCCCGCGAGGCGGCGAAGATTACCGCCGCCGCGAACGCCAGTTGGACGACGATAAAGGCGATCCAGGGCCACGTCTGCGCCAGCGACCCGTGGAACAGGGGCGGGATATCGACCGGCAGCAGCGCGCGCATGATCGCCACGACCAGGATGTTGACCAGCACCAGCGGCAGGATGCCCTTCCAGCACAGGCCCATCAACTGGTCGTAGCGGAAGCGCGGCAGCGTCCAGCGCAGCCAGTAATAGAAGAAGATAAAGAAGCTCATCTTCAAGATAAACCAGATCGGGCCGAGCGCCGCGCCACCGATGGGGATGATCGGCTGCCAGCCGCCCAGGAAACAGTAGGTGGCGATGGCCGACACGGTGATCATGTTGATGTATTCGGCCAGGAAGTAGAGGCCGAAGTGCATGGCGCTGAACTCGACGTGATAGCCGCCCACCAGTTCCGACTCGGCTTCCGGCAGGTCGAACGGCGTGCGGTTGGTCTCGGCGATGGCCGAGGTGAGATAGGTCATGAAAGCGACCGGTTGCAGCAGGATAAACCAGGCCCCCGGCGACCCCAGCGGCGACCCCGCGCCGATCAGGGAGCCGCCCTGCGCCCGCGCGAAGTCTTGCAGGCTGAGCGACTGGGCCAGGAGCATCGGCCCCACCAGCGAGATGCCCATGGTCACTTCATAGCTGATCACCTGGGCGCTGGAGCGCAGGCCGCCCAGCAAGGAGTATTTGTTGTTGGAACTCCAGGCGCCCATAATCAGCCCGTACACGCCCAGCGACGAGAAGGCCAGCAGGGCGATCAGCCCGATCGGCGTCTCAGAAATGTAATACGGGATCGGGTGGTCGAAGAGCGTGATCTGTTCGCCGAACGGGATAAAGGCATAGGCCGCCGAGGCCGTGAACATGCTCAGCATCGGCGCCAGCCAGAAGACCACCTTGTCGGCCCCCGCCGGGATAATCTCTTCCTTGCTGATCAGCTTGACCGCGTCGGCCACCCATTGCAGCAAGCCGATGGGCCCGGTGCGGTTCGGCCCCATGCGGTGCTGCATATGGGCCGCCACCTTGCGCTCAAAGTAGGTCAGGAAGCCCATCGTGACCAGCACGAAGGTCAGGATGATCACGGCGACGATAAACCGGATCAGCAACCATACCCAATCAAAATCCATCGTTCCCCTCCCTCCAGGGATGCTCCAACAGCGCTAGGCGGGCGGTAAGGTCGCGTTGGCCCGGTCGACGACGTTGCCGGTAGCCGGGCCCGGCCCCATGGTGGCGTCGCCGGTGGGCACGCCATAGAGCGGCTCAACGCGAATGGCGACGGCTTTCGCGCCGCCGGTTTGCGCGGCCAGGGCCTGGCGGGCCAGCGGGCTGCGCCCGGCCTGGGCCATCGTCAGCCCCAGGAAGGCGGTGCCC
>JAICKM010000951.1 GCA_025927935.1 Chloroflexia bacterium
CCCCGCCCTGCGGCTCCCCCGCCGACGTAGGGGCGGGGGGAACCGTCGGGGCGCCCGACCAACCTAACCCCCTAACCCCCTTCCCGCCGCGGGAAGGGGGAATCGCGCTGGCGAATCGGCTAGCGCCCCCCTTCCCGCGCTGGCGTAGGGGCGGGGGAACCGTCGGGGCGCCCGACCAACCTAACCCCCTAACCCCCTTCCCGCGGCGGGAAGGGGGAATCATCGGCTAGCTCCCCTCCCCGCGGCGGGGAGGGGCGGGGGGTGAGGTTGGCCCGCCGCCCTCCCCTTGACGGCACGCGGGCGCGGCGAGTATCATGGCGCGAGGACGATACCCCGCATAGCCAGGAACAGGAGGAAGACGGCGGCATGGATACCGAGACGAAGCAGCGGATCGACGAGTTTTTGCAGGTGCGCGTGGAGCAGTATATCGGGGAGACGGCGGAGTTGTGCGCCGTGCCCAGCGTGTCGGCGGTGGGCGGCGAGCCGATGTTCGCCTGCGCCGCGCTGGTGGCCGAGGTGCTGGCCCGGCATGGGCTGGAAGTGCAGACCTTCCCCACGGCGGGCAACCCGGTGGTGGTGGGCCGGGCGAGCGGCGCGTCGGAGCGCACGCTGCTGTTCTATAACCACTACGACGTGCAGCCCGCCGAGCCGCTGGAGCTATGGACGGCCCCGCCGTTCGCGCCCGAGGTGCGCGACGGCGCCCTCTATGCCCGCGGCGCCAAGGACGACAAGGGCGAACTGGTGGCCCGCCTGGCCGCGCTCGACGCCGTGCGCGCCGCCCATGACGGCACCCTGCCCTGCGGCGTCACCTTCGTCGTGGAGGGCCAGGAGGAAGTGGGCAGCCCGCACATCGCCCAGTTCGTGCAGGAACACCTGGACCTGTTGCGCTCGCACGGATCGATCTGGGAGGAGGGCGGCGTGAACGCCGAGGGCCGCCCCGTGGACAGCCTGGGCAAGCGCGGCATCCTCTATGTCGAACTCTCGGTCGAGGTCATGACCCGCGACGCGCACTCCGGCGGCGCCTCCACGCTGCCCAACGCGGCCTGGCGGCTGCTCTGGGCGCTCGACACGCTCAAAGATCCGCAAGAGCAGATCCAGATCGCGGGCTTCTACGACGCGGCCAGGCCGCCCTCGCCGCTCGACCTGGAGTTGCTGGCGCAACTGCCCGACGACGAGGCCCAGGCCCGCGCCGATTTCGGCGTGCGCGAGTTTGTGCGCGGCGTGACTGGCCTGGCTTATAAAGAGGCTCTCTTCCACCCGACGTGCAACATCGCCGGGCTGACGGCGGGCTACCAGGGCGCGGGCATGAAGACGGTCATCCCGGCGCGCGCCAGCGCCAAGATCGACTTCCGCCTGGTGCCCGACCAGGATCCCACCGACATCCTCGCCAAGCTGCGCGCCCACCTGGACGGGCTGGGCTTCACCGACGTGCAGGTGCAGCCGCTGGGCATGATGTGGCCCGCCAAGGTGCCCGCCGACGACCCGCTGGTCGCCCTGACCACGCGCACCGCCGCCGAGGTCTACGGCCAACCCAGCCTGCTCACCCCGATGACCGGCGGCAGCAGCCCGGTTTACGCCTTCGCCGGGCCGCTGGGCATCCCCGTGGTCAGCCCCGGCCTGGGCTACCCCGGCTCGCGCACCCACGCCCCCGACGAGAACATCCGCCTGCCCGACTTCCTGCGCGCCGCCCGCCACATCGCCCGCATTCTGGACGGCTTCGCCGGGATCGGCTAGCGGGCCTAACCCCCCAACCCCCCTTCCCGGCGCGGGAAGGGGGGCGACGGGCCGGCGCGCGCAACTATAATGGGCCTACCAAACGGTTCTTCGTCACTTCAGGTGAGTTGTGTGCATGAAAGGTGCGGCATGATCCTTCCCAAAGAGCGCGACCCGCGCTTCATCACCATCCGCCGCGGTGGGACGCTCACGGACTCCGATCATCACCTGCTCGCCTTGTGGGCGGCCGCGTGTGCGGAGCACGTCCTGCCCCTCTTCGAGGCGGCGCGGCCCGCAGACGCGCGACCACGGCAGGCCATTGAGCAGGCGCGGGCCTGGGCGCGCGGCGAGATCCCGATGTCCCAGGCCCGCGCGGCGGGCGGCCATGCGATGGCGGCGGCCCGGGATCTGAGCGGCGCGGCGCGCCATGCCGCGTATGCCGCCGGGCAGGCGGCGGTGGTCGCGCACGTCGCCGCGCACGACCTCGGCGCCGCCGCCTACGCCATCAAGGCCGCGCGCGCGGCGGCCCCGGACGGCGAGGGCGCGCAGGCCGGCCGGCGCGAGTGCCGCTGGCAGCGCGACCAGCTACCGGATGCGATCCGCGATTTGGTCCTGGACGATCAGCGGTTGCGCAACGACATCTGCTGGTCGGTATTCGACTGC
>JAICKM010000155.1 GCA_025927935.1 Chloroflexia bacterium
ACATATCGATCTTGATCAGCGCGTCCTCGGAGCCGAACATGAACTCGGCCAGCGCCTTGGCTAGCTCGGTCTTGCCGACACCCGTGGGGCCGAGGAAGATATACGTGCCGATGGGCCTCTTGGGATCCTTCAGCCCGGCGCGGGCGCGGCGCACGGCCTTCGCCAGCGTCGAGATAGCCTCTTCCTGGCCGATGACGCGCTTGTGCAGAGCATCCTCCATTTGCAGGAGGCGCTCGCTCTCCTCGCCGGCGATGCGCATCAGCGGGATGCCGGTCCACATCGAGACGATCTGCGCGATGTCCTCTTCGGTGACGAAGGGCTTCTCCTCAATGCGCTCTTCGTTCCAGCCCGCTTCCATCTGGCTGATGCGGTCGCGCAGGCGGCGCTCCCGGTCCAGCAACTCCTGGGCGCGGCTGTAATCCTCGGTCTGGATAGCCGACTCTTTCTCCTTATGCAGGAGATCGAGATCGTGCATCGCTTCGCGCAGGTTGGCCGGGCTGGTCGACCGATAGAGGCGCACGCGCGAGGCGGCTTCGTCGATCAGGTCGATGGCCTTGTCCGGCATGAAGCGGTCGGGCACATAGCGGGCGGCCAGGCTGGCCGCGGCTTTCAGCGCCTCGTCGGTGATCGTCAGGCGGTGGTGCTCCTCATAGCGCCCGACCACGCCGCGCAGGATCAGCAAGGTCTCCTCGACCGTCGGCTCGTCCACCTGCACCGGCTGGAAGCGCCGCTCCAGGGCCGCGTCGCGCTCGATATACTTGCGATACTCGTCGAGCGTGGTTGCGCCGATGGTCTGCAATTCGCCGCGCGAGAGGGCCGGCTTCAGGATGTTGGCGGCATCGACCGCGCCTTCCGCCGCGCCCGCGCCGACCAGGGTATGCAGCTCGTCGATGAACAGGATCGAGTTGCTGTCCTTGATCTCGGCGACGACCTTTTTCAGACGCTCCTCGAACTCGCCGCGGTACTTGGTGCCAGCGACCAGCGCGCCGATGTCGAGCGCCAGCACGCGCTTCCCGGCCAGTGTCTCCGGCACCTCACCCGCGACGATGCGCTGGGCCAGGCCCTCGACGATGGCCGTCTTGCCGACGCCCGGTTCGCCGATCAACGCGGGGTTGTTCTTGGTGCGCCGCGACAGGATCTGGATCACCCGCTCGATCTCTTTCTTGCGCCCGATCACCGGATCCAGCTTCCCGGCGGCGGCTTGCGCCGTCAGATCGACGCCCAGCGCGTCCACATAGGGCGTCTTGCTGGGGCCGGCCTGCTTCTGGCCGTACTGCTGGCCGCTGCTGTTGAGCACCTGGATGACTTGTGTGCGCACTTTCTCCAGGGAGACCCCCAGGCTCTCCAGTACCCCCGCTGCGATGCCCTCGCCCTCACGGACCAGGCCCAGCAGCAAGTGTTCGGTCCCGATGTAGTGATGGTTCAAGCGGCGGGCTTCGTCCACGGCAAGCTCGATTACCTTCTTCGCGCGGGGAGTCAGTCCGATCTCGCCCATGACGATGCGGTCGCCGCGGCCAATGATGAATTCGACGGCGCTGCGGACCTTCGGTAGCTCTATGCCGAGGTTGGAGAGCACCCGTGCAGCCACACCTTCCTGCTCGCGCACCAGCCCCAGCAGGATATGCTCGGTACCGATGTAGTTATGGTTGAAGCGTTGCGCTTCTTCCTGCGCGAGAGTCAGCACCTTGCGGGCGCGCTCCGTAAACTTATCAAATCGTTCGGCCATGGTTTTCTCCCGTATAAACGCGAATGCCCCCGGTGGGGGGCATTCACAGGTGCTGTGGGCTGGTCGAGGAACCCCGACCCTAAGGCACACCTGTCTGGTTGCATCCACGCGACCGGGTTGCTCTGCAATACCCCGATATGATGAGTAGCCTGGTTACACGCTACGGCCGCGGGGCGCCGGTGACGGGTAGCCAGGCTACAAATATGGACGGGTTCTGCAGATGTGCCTGGACGGCGGGGAACCTACCCCATACTGCTCGCTATTAAGTTGCCGTGCCGGTGTCGTCGCCCTCGGCATCGCTGGCGGGGGTAACATTCTCACCGGCGCCCATCTCCGGCTCGTACTCGACGGCGCCGGTGGGTTCGGTAGCTTCCGCTTCCGATTCGTCATTCGCGGAGGCGACGGGTTCTACGTTGTTAACGGGCGCCGCAGCCTCGGCGGTTTCACTTGCCGCCGCAGCACGGGCAGCCGTCATGGCCTGCGCCATCGCCGTGTCACCCAGGTCCGGTTCCGACGGCGGCGGCGGCGGCGGGGCGGGAGCCTGCGGCTGCGGCGCTTCCGCTTGCGCGGTTACGTCGCCCCCGGCGGTTTGCTCCTCCTCGCGCCCCCGGCCCCGATTGGCGCCACCGCGGCCACCCTGGCCGCCGCGGCCACCGCGGCCTCCCTGGTCGCCTTCACCCGGCACACGCGGGGTGGGCACGGGTAGCGGCTCCTGCGGGGGCAGGGTATCGCCTTCCTGCGGCTCCATCGCGCGCTTCAGGCTCAGGCCCATGCGCCGCCGTTGCGGGTCGATGCGGATGACGCGGAGCGTCAGCTCCCAGCCTTCCTGCACGACGTTGCGCGGGTGCGTCACGCGCCCCTCGGCCAGCTCGGACACGTGGATCAGGCCCTCGATGCCGTCCTCCAGCCGCGCGAACGCGCCGAAGTCGGTCAACTGGGTGATGGTGCCGCGCACCAGTTGGCCCAGTTGATAATGCTCCATGACCTGGCTCCAGGGTTCGGGCTGGGTCCGCTTCAAGCTGAGGGCGATCTTGCGGTCGCGCTCGTCCACGCTCATCACGTAGACGCGCACCGGCTGGCCGACCTTCAGCACTTCGCTGGGGTGGTTGACCCGGCTCCAGCTCAGTTCGGACAGGTGGATCAGCCCATCGGCGCCGCCGATGTCGACAAAGGCGCCGAAGTCGCAGATGCTCGACACATGGCCTTCGCGGATTTGGCCCGGTTGGAGTTCGGCCAGCAGTTGCTCCTTGCGGGCATCGCGCTGCTCTTGCGCCGCCTGCCGCTCGGACAGGATCAGCCGGTTGCGGTTGCGGTTAATCTCGATAATTTTCAGCGGCAGTTTCTGACCAGTGAACCGCGAGAGTTCGCTCTGCTTGGCGGCATCGGTGCCGCCGCTGCTGAGGCCCGTGACCTGCGACGCCGGCACGAAGCCGCGCACGCCTTCCAGGTTCACCAGCAGGCCGCCCTTGTTGTACCCGTTGACTTCCGCCTCGATGATCTCGTTGTTCTCAAACTGCTTCTGCAGCTTGCGCCACGACTTCTCCTGGCGTGCCCGGTCCAGGGAAAGCACAACATGGCCTTCTTTATCTTCCGGCTGCAAGACCGACACCAGCACTTCATCGCCGATCGCCAGCCGGGAGAATTCTTCCGACGTGAGGCTCGACAGTTCGTTGCTGGGGATGATACCCTCTGACTTCGATCCGATATCGACCAGGATCTCGTCAGGGTCCTTGCGCATGACCGTGCCTTCGATCACGTCGCCGTACTTGAGTTGGCGGAACTGCTCATCGGATGCCGCGAGCAACGCAGCCATGTCGTTCTCGGCATTGGGGGCGGATTCGGCGACCGGGGCCGGAGCGGGGGCCGGCGCCACGGACTCGCTCTGCGCCTCCGGCACGTCACGGCCGTCCGGGCTTTCGGCCGTGGCGCCGGCAGGCGCCGTGCCCGCCTCGTTTGCTCCATTGCCCTCGTCGGTCGCCGGGAAAGTGGTATCCGTGGCGACCGCGCCGGGGGCGCCGGTCATGGAATTGGTTTCGCCGGTTGCAGTTTCCGGCTGCGTGTTTTGCTCGTCCATAGTGTACAATTAGCCGTCCTTAAACAATAAGTCTGGAGTTTCCGGCATTCATTCACTTCACAGGGTGGGGGAAGCAAAAGCCGCCGGGCTTTCCAGGGTATTATACAGCATCCATTACTGCTGTGCAAGGAATTCATGCGCGCCCGGTCTATTTATATTCATTTGCGGTGAATCACGCACGATTTAGTCCTGCGTAGGCAGCGGCGGCCACTCCGGTGGTTTGTTCTCAACGGTAGCCTGGAAGGTGGTGCGCCGCGATTCCCGCCCGTTGAGAAAGGCGACGATGGCATAGATGCCGGGCCGCGGCAACACCACCGTCACGCCCGCGGCGAACAACATGCGCTGCAAGCTGCCGAGCGAGAGGTGGGGCGGGCGCCCGGCCACGAACTCGGCTTCAAACTCGGCCAGGCCCGCGCCGTCGGCATCCTGCACCAGCAGGCGCAGCCGGTGCGGTTCATTGGTGGCGTTCCAGGGAATGTTGATGCCCAACGCCACGCTGAAGCTGATCGGCAGGCCCAGATCCGGGACGCTGATCGTATCCCAGGCGCCGCCCATGACATAGAGCTTCCCGTTGATGGCCTCCGCCCGGTCGGCGATCATCAGGAAATCGATCTCCGGGTGCTGGGCTAGTTCTTCCATGATCAGGGTCCTTTCATTCGAGTCCGGCGGGCGAGCGCCCGGTGCGGCGGGCTTCCAGCAGGTGATCGTAAAACAGATATTGCTGCGCCCATCCGGCGTAGGGGCCAAAGTGCCCGCGCCAGAAGGTGGCGATGCGCGCGTAGAGCGCGTCGGTCAACGACTTGCCGCGTAATTCCGGCATGTAGCGGTCACGCGTGACCTGGAAGACATGCGTGTCTACCGGCACCGCCTGGTCCTTGTCCAGCGCGAAGGCGCACACGCAGTCGGCGATTTTGGCGCCGACGCCGCGCAGCCGGGTCAGCTCGGCATGCGCCGTGGTGTAGTTCGCGTCGCGTAACTCGTCGAACCAGCCGGCGGGACGGGCCGCCACCTGCGCGGCCACCTCAATCAGACTCGCGGCCCGCCACTCCAGGCCGGTGCGCTGGGCCACCTCGGTGGGGTCGAGTCCAGCCAGCACGGCGGCGGTGGGAAAGCGATAGTAGGTAGCCGATTCGCCGCCAGGGATCGGCGTGCCCCACGCCCGGCTTAACTCGCCAATCGCCCGCTGGATGCGCGGGATGGCATTGGCCTTGGAACAGGTGAAGGACAGCAGGCATTCCTCGGCCTCCTGGTCTACCAGCCGCAAGCCCGCCAGCCGGGTCGTGAGTTCGCCCAGATACGGGTCGCGGATGCGCCAGTCGCCGTAGATAGCCGCCAGATCCACGTCGAGCCGCAGGTAGGCGCGCACCCAGGCGGCATCGGCGGCCTGGCCCGCAGACGGCTGCACGCGATAGGCGATGTGGTCGTCGCCGCTGTCCGGGCCGGGCACGCGTGCCAGCCAGAGCACCCGCCCGCCGACAATGCCCTGCCAGTATTCCTCGCCGGGCGGCGGGTTCTTGTGCGCCGGGTCGCGCCGCCAGCGAAAACATTGGCCGTTCGCCAGCGTGCGGTCCAGGTGCAGCAGCCCGGCGGGGTAGGTAAAACTGCCTTCCCCGGCGCTCTGTGCCTCCGTTGCCTGTGCTTCGCGCATCCGTTGCCGGTCCTTCCTTATATAATAGCCTCGCCACGATTGGCGGCTGTGCGTGCCGGGTCTACATCACGACTTGTGCCGCCATATGCGCCGTGGGGCGGTGTCTGGGTCCGCATCAACATTGGGTATCTCGGTGGGTCGCAACCTCTCCCCCGGCTTCTCCCCGCCGAGAGTCGCCGTTCCCCCTTCCCGCGGCGGGAAGGGGGGCAGGGGGTTAGGTTGATCGCGCGCCGCGATGCCGCCTCTCGCGCGGCTTGCCGCCCCGGCGCCCTACTGCTATAATAGAATTATGCCTATGTCCGATCCGGCCGGTCCTGACGACCGGCCCACCCTTGCGCCGTCGCCGGCCTTCTCCGCCGGGGGGGATGCACCCGCAGCGGAATCCGAGTCGCTCTCGGTCCCGTCCGATCATCTCGCCGCGCCGGTGGGCGAAGAGGTGACAGCGCCGGAAGTAGACGAGGACGACCCGCTCCAGGGCCGCCATGTCCATCAGATCGTCTCGGTGCGCCTGGGGGCGACCGCCGATTCGATCTTCGTGTCGCGCACGGAAACTATTGTCGAGCACACGCACGGCACGCTGGAAGATGAGCATGGCGATCTCTGGGATGAGCATGCGCGGGCCTTGGGTATGCTGCGGCCCCAACCTCTGCCCCTGGGCCTGCCCGGCGAAGGAGATGAGCGGCGCCGGGCGCGCAATCGTCGCCCCCAGGGCCGGCGCGAATCGGTGGTGCGGCCCGGCGGCAGCGAATTTATCAGCTTCGGCAGCAAGAGCCGCCTGCCCAACCAGATGAGCCGCACCCAGCTCGAAGCCTATCTCAAGCAAGAGCGCCGCATCGCGCTCGAAGTCCGCGACCCGGTTGCCATCAGCTACGCGGCGGAACGCTACACCACGATCACCACGTTGCTCCAGGAACTGGTGGAGGGCGAGACCCTCGACCTAGGCAAACCCCTGTTGACGGTGTCCCAGGCCGCCAAAATCCTGGGTTATAATGCCAAAGAGGTCCGCCGCCTGCTGGGCCAGGGTAAGATCAGCGGGCGCAAAGTAGGCAGCGAATGGCGCATTCCACTGCGCGCCGTGCTGTAGAGGAGAATCCCCCCATGACCACAACCGCCACGCCCGGCACCCCCACGGGGCGCGCCGCCGCCGATTTCATCGCCGACCGCATCCAGGCGGTGCCGCCGTCGGGTATCCGCCGCTTCTTCGACATTGCGGCCACGATGGACGACGTGATCTCGCTCGGTATCGGCGAACCTGATTTCGTGACTCCACCGCCGATTGTGCAGGCGGGGATCGATTCTCTGCGCCACGGCGAGACGCATTACACGTCGAATTCGGGCATCCTGGAGTTGCGCCGGCTGCTGGCCGGGCAATTGGAGCGGCTCTATGGCGTCAGCTATAATCCGGAGACCGAGTTGCTCATTACCGTCGGCGTGAGCGAAGCGTTGTTGCTGGCGTTGATGGCGATCCTGAACCCCGGCGACGAAGTGATCGTGCCCGAACCCTGCTTTGTGGCCTATCAGCCGACGGTGGTTTTCGGGGGCGGGGTGCCCGTGGCCGTGCCGACGCGCGTGGAGGATGACTTCCAGGTGACGGTGGCCGATCTGGAGCGAGCGCGCACTCCGCGCACCAAGGCGGTTTTGCTGGGCTACCCGAACAATCCCACCGGCGCCGTGCTGGACCGCACGCGCCTGGAAGAGATCGCCCGCTGGGCGGCGCAACACGATCTGCTGGTGATTTCCGACGAGATCTACGACCGGCTGGTCTATGGCGTGCCGCATACCTGCTTCGCGTCGCTGCCGGGCGCCTGGGACCGGACGCTGCTGCTGGGCGGCTTCTCGAAGTCCTACGCCATGACCGGCTGGCGCATCGGCTATGTCGCCGCACCGCCGGACCTGCTGGCGGCCATGCGCAAGATCCACCAGTACATCATCATGTCCGCGCCGACCACCGCGCAGGAAGCGGCGATTGAAGCCTTGAAGAGCGGCGAGCCGTTTGTCGAGGAGATGCGCGCCGAGTATGATCGGCGCCGCCGCACGATTGTCGCCGGCTTCAACAGCCTGGGCCTGACCTGCTTCGAGCCGCGGGGCGCGTTTTATGCCTTCCCCTCCGTGGCCGTGACCGGGCTAACCGATGGCGAGTTCTCTGAGCGCCTGCTGATGGAAGAACACGTGGCGATGGTGCCCGGCTCCGCCTTCGGCGAATCGGGGCGGGGGTTTGTCCGCGCCTCCTACGCGACGGCCCTGCCCAAGATCGAGCAAGCGCTGGAGCGTATCGGGCACCTGATCGAAAGCTGCCGCCGCGGTTAGCGGAAGCGGCATTCTTTTTGCTCTCGACTCGCAAAGGTTGCCGGCCAGCGGCCTGAGAGTACCTACCTTTCTAGAAAAGGTGAGTTCGTGAGCATGAATAACGAACCGAACAAGCCCGTGGGGCCAGACGGATCTGTACCAGCGTCCGGCGCCACGGGCGAACCGGCCCCCCAGCAGACGGTACGCGTGGCGCGCCCCTCCAACAACTCCAGCACCAATACGGCGCCGGCCACCGTGCCCGCTACTTCAGCGCCAGAGGCGCCGTCGGGGCCTAAGCGCGACTTACCCCTGACCGCAGCCGGCGCGCGCCTGTCGATGGCCGAACTGGAGACCCACCAGGTGCGGCGCGGCGTCCGCCCCGGCGACAAATACGTGCGCCGCGTGCGCCCGGCGGATGAAGGGTTCCGCCGGGTGGGACCGAGCCATCTGGAGGCCCTGCCGCGCACGCTGGAGCCGACCACCGGCGTCGGGCGCTTCTTCGGTGTGCTAAAGCGGATCTTTATCGGCACCCCGCTGAGCACCGCCGCCGCCGCCCACGAGCGGCTGAACAAGATCCAGGCGCTGGCCGTGCTGTCATCCGACGCGCTCTCGTCTGTGGCCTACGCGACAGAAGCCGTGCTGGGCAGCCTGCTCGTCGCGGGCTACAGCGCCTTCCAGTGGAATATCGGGATCTCCATCGCCATCGCCATCCTGATTGGCATTGTCGTCTTCTCCTACCGGCAGACGA
Source organism: Chloroflexia bacterium (assembly GCA_025927935.1). Next base: position 8,483 of record JAICKM010000155.1, read on the forward strand.
TCCACGCCTATCCCAAGGGCGGCGGCTCCTATATCGTCGCCAAGGACAATCTCGGCACGCTGCCCGGTCTGGTGGCCGCAGGGTCGCTGTTGACCGACTACACGCTCACCGTGGCGGTGAGTATTTCCGCAGGCGTCTTCGCCATCGTCTCACTGGCTCCGGCCCTGGCCCAGCACCGCGTGGCGGCCTGTTTGGTCGCGGTTGCCATAATCTTGCTGTTGAACCTGCGCGGCCTGCGCGAGGCCGGCAACGTCTTCGCTATCCCGACCTATGTCTTCCTGGTAACGGTCTTTCTGATGCTGGGGCTGGGCCTGTTCGAGTTTTTCACGGGCAGCCTGGGCAGCGTCAGCGCGGTGCAGAACATCATCCCGCCCGGTAATCTCCGCAACGGCCAACTGGAAACGGTGGGCATTGTCCTGTTGCTCACCGCGTTCAGCAGCGGGTGTACGGCCATGACCGGGATCGAGGCCATCTCCGACGGCGTGCCCGCTTTCAAACCGCCCGAGTCGCGCAACGCCTCGCAAACGCTGGTTACGCTGGGGGTGCTGCTCTCGATCATGTTCCTCGGCATCTCGTTCCTGGCCGATCAGATGAGTGTGAAGCCGTCGAGCACCGAGAGCGTGCTCTCGCAGATCGGGCGCACCGTGTTCGCGCCGTTGCATCTCAGCGTCGGCGGGCAGGACGTGTTGTGGTTCATCTTGCAATGGGCGACGGCCCTGATCCTGGTGTTGGCGGCGAATACCAGTTTCTCCGACTTCCCGCGGCTCAGCTTCTTCCTGGCGCGCGACCGTTTCTTGCCGCACCAGTTCGGCTTCCGGGGTGACCGGCTGGCCTACAGCTTCGGCATTGTCACGCTCGCGCTCCTGGCTGCCGTCCTGATTATCGTCTTCGGCGGTGATACCGGGGCGTTGCTGCCGCTCTATGCCATCGGCGTGTTTAGCTCGTTCACCCTCTCGCAGAGCGGGATGGTCGCGCGCTGGCTGCGCTTGAAGACGCCCGGCTGGCAGCGCTATGCGCTTATCAACGGGATCGGGGCGCTGACCACCTTCCTCGTGCTGCTGGTGCTGGCCTGGACCAAGTTCGCCGAGGGCCAGCCCTTATTCAGCGTCGGTGGATTCACGGTCCACGCAGGCGCCTGGATCGTGCTGGTCATCGTCCCCGCGCTGATGGCGATGTTCCTGCGTATTAACCGCCACTATGGGTTGGTGGCGCGCGCCTTGAGCTTGCAGAATGTGGACTTGCAGGTGGGCAAGGCGGCGGCGGCGGGTGCGACGCTGGCCTCCACTCCCTCGATCAACCTGCCCAACGCTGGCACCCAGGCCGGCATCGTCGCGCCGCAAGGCGACGACTTCCAGCGCATCGAGCACCTGGTAGTCATGCCGATTGCCGGGCTGAACCAGGTCACGCTGCGCACGCTGGCCTACGCCCGGTCCATCACCGACAACGTGGTCGCCGTTCATGTAGCGGCGGACGAGGACGCCGCCGAGGTCGAGAAACTGGAGGCCAAGTGGCACCGCTGGGTGCCCGATGTGCCGCTGGTCATCGTCGAATCACCGTATCGCTCGCTATTGCGCCCCTTGCTGTCGTATATCGATGCCCTGCACCGCCAGCAGCCCAGCCGGATCTTGACCGTGCTGATCCCCGAATTCGTCGCCACGCGCCCCTGGGAGCAACTGCTGCATAACCAGTCGGCGCTGCGGCTGAAGGGTTCGCTGCTCTTCCGGCCCGGCATCGTCGTTACCAGCGTACCCTATCATATCGACACCCGCATGGAGGCCCTGGATTGACCTGTCCGAATTGCGGTGCGGCCAACAGCCGCGCGGATAACTTCTGCTGGCGCTGTGGCACCCCGCTTAAGGCGGAGGCAACCACAGCCCGCGTCACGCCGCCCTCGGTATCGGCCCCTGGCGTTCCCGCGAGGGAGCCGCAATCCCCCCGCTCGGAATACATCTATGGCGGCCCCGGCGCCGGCAACCCGTTTGCCGGCACCTCGGTGCCGCCGCCCCTGTCGCCGCCCAGCGCCTTTCCACCGCCCGCCCCATCCTGGCAGCCCACGCTGGCGCCCGTCGGGCGAACGAGCCGGAGTCCGGTGGTGGGTGCGCTGGCGATTGGTGGGGCCGTGCTGTTGCTGCTGTTAGGCATCGGCGCGGTCCTCCTGGCCGGCAATCTGCGCCCGCAGGCCGCAGGCATCCCCACCCCGGACCGGTCCGTGCCGGCGCCCGCTGTCGGCGGCTACCAGCCGGCCACCGCCGACGAGCGCGCCGTCATCGCCGCCGTGGAAGCCAACAACGCGGCGCAGATCGCGGCCCTGCGCACGCTCGATCCGCACGCGCTGGATGGCACCATGACCGGGCAGGCGCTGCAAGACAACCAGGCGATGATCCAGGATCTAGAGAGCCGGGGACTCTATCAGGTGGCGCGCCTCATCCGCATCGACTACCAACAACCGCGCTTCATCGGCGCGGACCAGGCCAGCATCCGCACCGTCGAGCAGTGGGAATCGACGATATACCAGCGCTCGAACAATACCGCGGTAGGCAGCCAGCCACCGCAGACCCTGCACGAGATTTATTATCTCACGCGCACCAACGGACAATGGATCGTCGATCAGGTGGACATTCAGGAGGAGCAGCAGGGTACCCCGGCGCCCAGCACCGAGCAGCGGTTCCCGGCGGTTTTGGGTGTGTGGAGCCGGTTTGAAACCGGCCTGGCCGCACATCTACAAAAGAGGTCGGCGCCACTCGATGGCGCCGCCCTCTTTTTGCTAGCCCTTAGCTGGGGCTGCCGGCGCGCGTTGCGCGCCGCCGCACAATGCCCAGGGTCAGGGCCAGGATGCCCATCAGGAACAGCGCGGAGACCAGTGGCGAACTC
>JAICKM010000034.1 GCA_025927935.1 Chloroflexia bacterium
GCACAGGTCGCCGTCGCCACCCTGGCGACCGACGGCGGCGACGGCAGTGGCGACGCGGCGGGCGCTTTCGCCAACGGCACGACGCTGGCACGGGCGCGCGCTGCCGGTCTTGATGCGCAGGCCGCCCTGGCCGCCAACGACAGCTTCCACTTCTGGCAGACCCTCGGCGACGCCGTAGTGACGGGGCCAACAGGCACCAACGTCAACGATCTGGCCTTTATATTGGCTATATAATGAGGAGACACGGTTTTGAAACAAGGGGGTTTCACCTTTGTCCTGCATAGCCACCTGCCGTTCTACCGGCAGACCGGCCGCTGGCCGCACGGCGAGGAAGTGCTGCACGAAGCGATGGCCGAGACCTACATCCCCCTGCTGGATGCCTTGCTCGACCTGGCCGCCGAGGGTGTGCCCTACCGGTTGACGCTGGGCATCACGCCGGTGCTGGCCGAGCAACTGGGCGACGCACTCATCGGTGAGCACTTCGACCGCTATATCGCCCACGAACTCCACCTGGCGGACGTCGACCGCGAGCGGGCCGAGGACCACGGCGACGCCACCGGCGCCGCCCTGGCCCGCTATTATGAAGCTTATTACACCCGCGCCGGGCGCGTGTTCAACGAGCGGCTGGGCCGCGATATCCTGGGCGCCGCCCGGCGCTTGCAAGACGCAGGCTATATCGAGATCCTCACCTCCGCCGCGACCCATGCCTATCTGCCCCTGCTGTCGCGCGATTCCAGCATCCACGCCCAGATCGCCGTGGGCAAGCAGACGTATGAGCGGCTCTACGGGCGCGCACCGCGAGCCGTCTGGCTGCCCGAATGCGCCTACCGCCCGGCTTACGTCGCCCAGAGCGAGCGTCGCGGCGGTTATGTCAAGCCGGGTATCGAGGCGTTCCTGGCCGATGCCGGGATCGGCCTCTTCTTCTGCGAAACCCATGCCGTCACCGGGGGCGATCCGGCGGGCAAGGCCGGCGGAGGCGCCATCGGGTACGCGGCGATCCCGGAGCGCTTGCTGGTGCCGATCCCCCACTATGTCCCGCCAACCAATCGCACGACCTACCTGCCCTACCTGGTCGGGCCGAGCGACGTGGCCGTGCTGGCGCGCAATGAGCGCACGGGGCAGCAGGTCTGGGCCGCCCGGGTCGGCTATCCGGGCGACCCCTGGTACCGCGAATTCCACCGCAAGGACCTGAACAGCGGCATGCAGTACTGGCGGATCACCGGCCATGAGGTGCCGTTGGAGCAGAAGGCGCCCTACGACCCGGCCCACGCGCAACAGCGCGTGCGCGAACACGCCCACCACTTCACCGGGCTGGTCGAGGAACTGCTGCGGACGTACCGCGACGAAAACAGCGGGCCTGGCCTTATCGTCTCGGCCTATGACACCGAGTTGTTCGGGCACTGGTGGCATGAGGGCGTGGATTGGCTCAAGGCAACCCTGCGCAACCTGGCGGCCAGCCCCACCGTGGAATTGACCACGGCCAGCGATTGGCTGACCGCCCACCCCGCGGGCGAACATCTGGCCCTGCCCGAAAGCTCCTGGGGGGAAGCGGGCACCCATAACACCTGGCTGAACCCGGCCACCGAGAGCATGTGGCAGAACATTCACCGCTCGGAAGCACGCATGGAGCGGCTCGTCGCCCAGCACCCGCACGCCGAGGGCACCCTGGCCGAGGTGTTGCAGCAGGCGGCGCGCGAGCTATTGCTGCTGCAAGGCAGCGACTGGGAGTTCCTGACCACCACCAGCCAGGCGTCGGAGTACTCCAACCAGCGCTTCATCGAGCACGTGGCCTGGTTCAACGACATGGCGATGACCGCCGAGATGGCATCCGCGGACGAGCCGGTGGATATGATGGGCCTGGCGCGCTGCCGGGCCTACGCCATGCGCGACAACCTGTTCCCGGATCTCGATTACCGCCTTTTCGCCGCCCGCGAATAGCGCCGCCCCGGCGACGGGCGCAATTAATTGCGCCCGTCGCCCTTGCACGTGATGTGCGGATCGCGGAGCGACGTGGCTCAATCCCCTGCCCGGCTCAGGCCCCGACGGCAGCCACAGCGGGGGCCGCCGTATCCACCATAACCTCGAAGAGGTGGAACGGCGGGCGGTTGGGGAAGTGGCGCTGCAAGAGGGGCAGGGCCACATTGTAGACCGGAGTGCCCTTACTGGTCTGCGCTTCCGGGCTGCCGTTGTGCGCGTGGCCGTGGAAGACGGCCGCCACCGGGTAGCGGCCAAGCGGCTCTTCCAGCCGGCTGGACCCCAGGAAGGCGAAAATCTCCTCCGGCTCGCCCACCACGGTGCCGCGCACCGGGGCGTAGTGCAGCACGGCGATGCGCTGCGGAGTGCGCAGGCGGGCCAGCGCCGACTCCAGCTTCAGCGCCTCGTCCAGCGCCTCTTGCACGAAAGCCTTGATCGCCGGTTCGCCCCAGGAGCCAAGCGCGCCGCGGCCAAATCCGCCGGCAAAGCCTTTGCAGCCGGCAAAACCCACGCCGTGCATTTCGCACGCCTCGCCGTCCAGCATCGTCACCCCGGCGTCGCAGAGAATCTGCACCACCTCCTGCTCCTGGCCCGACTCGAAGTCGTGGTTGCCCAGCACCGCGATGATGGGCAGGTTGTGGGCGGCGGTCAGTTCTTTGACCAGGATGTGCGCCTCCTCGGCCAGGCCGTAGTCGGTCAGGTCGCCGGGCAGCAGCAACACGTCTGCCTGCTCGGCCACCTGGGCGAACAGCGGTTGCAGCGTGCCCTGCGAGCGCCGGCCGCAATGGATGTCGGACACCGCCGCGATACGCACCGTCTTCTTCTTGCTTTCTGCCATCGTTCGTGCCTCCCCGCGTGTCTTGCGTCGTGTTGCGACGCAGTTTCCCGCTCCTATCCGCAAGATGCATACCCGCCCCTGGCATAGCTTTTGCCCTATTGGCTCCCACACTAAGCGATGCGCCCGTCCAACGGCGAGCGGGCGCGGGAGGATGCCATGGAGCAATCAGCCTTAGAGCAAGATGTCATCGATGCCGAGTCGCGGGACTTTTACTGCGCCGCGCTGGACGTGCTGGCCGGGGCCGGCGTAGACTTCCTGGTGGGTGGGGCCTTCGCCTACGGCTACTATACGGGAATCCACCGGCACACCAAGGACTTCGATCTCTTTGTCCGCCCGGCGGATATCAAACCCGCCCTGGCCGCCTTGCGCGATGCCGGGTACAAGACCGAGTTGACCATGGAGACCTGGATCGGCAAAGCCTTCCAGGGCGAGTCCTTTGTCGATCTGATCTTCAGCGGCTCCAACGGCATCGCGACGGTGGACGACGAATGGTTCGCCCATGCCGCCCAGGGCACGATCCTGGAGCGACCCGTGCAGATCTGCCCGATGGAGGAGATGATCTGGTCGAAAGCCTTCGTGATCAACCGCGAGCGGTACGACGGCGGCGATATTGCCCACCTGTTGCGCGCCCACGGCGATGAGCTTGACTGGGACCGGCTGCTGCGCCGCTTCGACGCCTACTGGGAAGTGCTGCTGAGCCACTTGATCCTCTTCGGCTTCATCTACCCCGGCGAGCGAGACAAGGTGCCCCCTGCCGTGCTGCAAAGCCTGCTGGACCGGATGCGGGAACAGATGGGGCAACCGGAAGCCGAGGCGCGCATCTGCCGAGGCACATTGCTGTCGCGCACGCAATATCTGATCGATACCGAGCAGTGGGGCTATCGGGACGGGCGGCTGCGCCCGCAGGGCGTGCTGACGGCGGCAGAGGTGGACGAACTGAACGCCACGACCGACAAGTAGCGGCATATCCTGCACGCAACGCGGCCCCTGAGTGTCACTCAGGGGCCGCGTGATGCGCGTGGATCGCGGGCGGACTAGCGCCGGCGGGCCGGACGGTCGCCGGGCTTGCGCGCGCTGAACAGGTAGCGCGGCCAGTAGCCATGCTCGGCCATGTGCAGCGTCTGCACGATCTCCTCGCGCAACTCGCCGGCCAGGTCCCGCCCCACTTCGGACGCCAGGGCTTCGAAGTGGGTTTCATACACCTCGGCCATGCGGCTCAGGATCTGCTGCTCGGCGAAGGTGCGTTCTTCGCGCCGGGCGTTGATGAAGCCGGCGGCGGCAAGTTCGGACAGGTGGTCAATGCGATGGCTCTCGCGGTGCGCGCGCCGCTCCGGCGACGACGCATCCACGACTTCCTGAGTGGGCACATTGAAGTAAAAGGCGAACCGGCCGCCGGGGCGCAAAATGCGGAACACCTCGCGGTAAAGCCAGGGTAGGTCCACGCCGAAGTAGAAGCCGTCAATCGAGACCACCGCATGCAGCGAGTTGGACGCGAAGAGCGGGCGGCTGATATCCGCGGCCACATAGCGCAGCCGGTGGCTGAGTTCGTCAGCCTCGGCAGTGCGCCGGCAGATTTCCAGCGCCGCCCAGGACCAGTCTACGCCCACCATATTGCATCCGTATTCGGCGGCGATCAGGAGCGTGGGCCCGCCCATGCCGCAGCAGAAGTCAGCCACCCACTGGCCGGGGGCCAGCGCGGCCCGCGTCGCCAGCAGCCGCACATCCGCAGGCCCGGCAATCGAAAGCTGGCCGCCGTAGCCCTCCCCGAAGACCTCGGCGGTGATACGCCGGTAGACCTTGCTCTCGGCCAGCAGTTGATAGAGCTCCCCGAAGCTCTCCGGGCTGGGCGGGGGTTCGGCGGGTAGTTGCTCAGTCATAGGTTTCTCCCGGCCGGCGGCGGCTTGGCGCCGCCGGATGGTGATCAGTGGGCGCCCTGCTTACGCTGGTGCTCGCGTGCCCGCAGCTCCACACGGCGGATCTTACCACTCACAGTTTTCGGTAGTTCCCGCACAAACTCGATCTCGCGCGGGTATTTGTAGGGCGCCGTCACCGTCCTGACATGATTCTGCAACTCCTGCACGAGCGCGTCGGACCCCTCGTAGCCGGGCGCCAGGATCACATATGCTTTGACAATCTCGCCGCGGATCGGGTCGGGGCTGGCGACCACCGCCGCCTCGGCCACCGCGGGGTGCTCGACCAGCGCGCTCTCAACCTCGAACGGCCCGATACGGTAGCCCGCGCTGATGATCACGTCGTCCGCGCGGCCCACAAACCAGAAGTAGCCGTCGGCGTCCATCACCGCGCGGTCGCCCGTCACGTACCAGTCCCCGCGCATGGCGGCCGCCGTGGCGTCGGGGTTGCGCCAGTATTCCTGGAACAGCCCGATCGGGCGGTTGGGACGCACACGCACCGCGATGTCGCCTTCTTGGCCGGGCGGCACTTCCTGCCCTTCCTGATCGATCACGGCGATCTCGAAGCCCGGCGACGGCTTGCCCATCGATCCGGGTTTGACCGGCAGCGGCGGGAAGTTGCCGACGATCAGCACCGTTTCAGTCTGGCCGTAGCCGTCGCGAATGGTCAGACCGGTGGCCTCCCGCCAGACCTCGATCACCTCCGGGTTCAGCGGTTCGCCCGCGCCTACACACCAGCGCAGGTGCGGGAAGCGGTATTGCTTCAGGTCTTCCAGCACCAGCGTGCGGTAGACCGTGGGCGGCCCGCAGAGCGTGGTGATCGGATACCGGGCGAGCAACTCCAGGGTCTCCTGCGCGCTGAACTTGCCGCGGCTGTCCTGCACGAATAGTGCCGCGCCCATATTCCAGGGGCCGAACAGGCTGCTCCAGGCGGCTTTGGCCCAGCCGTTGTCCGCCACGTTCCAGTGGAGATCCTGCGGGCTGAGGTCGAGCCAGTATTTGCCGGTGATGATATGGCCGATGGGGTACGAAGCGTGCGTGTGCAGCACCATCTTCGGATAGCCGACGGTGCCGCTGGTGAAGTAGACCATGGCCGGGTCGTTGGAGCGGGTCGGCTCGCCGGTGTAATCGCTTGGCGCGGCGCTAACCAGCGTCTCGTAATCGTGCCAGCCGGCGGGCGGCCCGCCCTCCCCGACCACAATGCGTACCGCCAGGCTCGGCAGATTGCCGGCCACCTGGTCGACCTTCGGCACGCCGGAGGGGTCGGTGATCACGGCGCGCGCATCGCTGGCTTGCAGGCGATATTCGATGTCTTTGGCCGTCAGCAGCACGGTGCCCGGCATGCTGACGGCGCCCAATTTCATGATGCCCAGCACCGCTTCCCACCAGGCGGGCACACGCGGCAGCATAATCGCCACGCGGTCGCCCTTCTTGATCCCGGCATCGCGCAAGGCCGCCGCCACCTGGTTGGCCCGGTGGTCGAACTCGGCGAAGGTGATGCGCCGCTCGCCCGCCGGCCCCACCCAGAGCATCGCCAGATGGTCCAAGTCGGCGGCCCACTGGCCGATCACGTCGCGCGCCCAGTTGAACTGCTCCGGCACGGCCAGGTGAAAATCGCGCCGCGTCTGCTCATAGTCGGTCATATTGTGACCGCCCGTCGTTTGCTCGCTATCCGCCATACCCACCTCCATACGAGTGCTGAGTGCTGAGTACTGAGTGCTGAGTACGAGTGGTCAGTGATCAGTGGTCAGTTTGTAGAGACGACAATATCTGCGCCGACTCTACTGATATCCATCTTACTCGCGGTCACTACTCAGCACTCAGCACTCGTCCTACCGGCGTCGCCAGCCGGTGAGATAGGAGACCCGCTCGCGGGTGTCCTGGTCGAACCAGGGCGGGCTGCCGGCGGCCGCATTCTCGGCAACCCGCTCCAGGCGCGAGGTGGCGGGGATCGCCACCGTGACCCGCGGGTCGCTGAGCACCCACTTGAGCAGCGCCTGGCCCCAGGTCCGCACGCCGAAAGCCTCTAGGGGCGCCAGATCGGAGGGCTTGGGAGGCCGCGCCGTCAGATCGCCGCCGCCCAGGGGCCGCATGACCAGCACGCCCAGGCCCAGTTCCTGCGCCAGCGGGAGGATCTCATCGGCGACGGCGCGGTCCGCGGCGTTATAGGGCACCTGGATCGCGTCGATGCGCCCCGTGTGCATGACGGTCGCGAGTTCGGGGAAGGCCGCATGATCGTAGTGCGTCGCGCCGAGCAGGCGGACCTGCCCCTGCTGCTTCAGTTCTTCGAGCAAGGGCAGTTGCTCGCGCCAGGCGACGAGATTATGGACCTGGTAGAGATCGACCCGGCCCCCGAAGAAGCCCAGCGCCGCCGCGATCTGTTCGCGGGCTTCGCGGGGCGAACGAGTCCAGACCTTTGTGGCGACGAAGGCTTGATCGCGCCGGCCCGCCAGCGCCCGCCCCAGCACCCGCTCCGCTTCGCCGTACATCGGCGAGGAGTCGAACACCGTGGTCCGGGCAACGAAGGCCGCGGTGACTAACTCGCGCCGCGCGTCTTCCGTGGCCGCTTGCCGCACGTCGAAGGTGCGCCAGGTGCCCATGCCGATCACCGGCACTGCGATCCCGCTCTTGCCCAGTGGGCGTGTCTCCATTGTGGTTCGCCTCCCGTGCGCGCCTGGTGGTCCGCGCAGGCGCCACGCCGTCTCTCCATTATACACCAAGCGACCGCGTACTGCTGCGCCGGTCCGGCGCGATCTAGTAAAAAGCCCGCCCCTGGGGCAGGCATGATCGGCAGGCAGGGGCGCCTGGAGGGCGCTATTGACGTTGCGGACCCGGTCGATGCACCGGGCGGGGGTCCCCGGCTCGACCGGCCCTACTGTTTTCGGCAGCGCACGACCAGGTACACGGGCACGGGGCCGGCGGCCGGTGCGGCCGCCATCCAGTCGGGCGACGGTTCGGGTTCGGCCATCTCCTCGACGACCAGGCCACTCCGGGCGAGCGTGTTCAGGTAGGTAGACAGCATCCGGTGGTTGGCGCCCACGCGCGGGCGCACACCGCCCGACGGGCCGGCGGCCACCCACCAGCCTTCCGCAAAATAGCCCTGGCCGGGGCGCCAGCTAGGGTGGGCGCCCCTGGACTCCCATCCCGGAAAGCACGGATGCAGAATGGAGAAGGCGAAGAATCCGCCCGGCGCGACAACGCGCGCCACGGTCGCCACCGCCCCGGCCAGGTCGTCGATATCCGACAGGGCAAAGTGGCACACGACCCCGTCGAAGACATGGGCGGCCAGAGTCGCGGGCGAGGCCACGTCGGCATGGATATAGGCGATGCCCAGCGGGGTCGTCTGCTCACGATTGCGCGCCTTGGCGAGCAGGGCCGCGGAGAGGTCGACGCCGACCACCTGGGCGCCACGGCGGGCCAACTCCCGCGCCAACCGGCCATGACCGCAGGCCAGGTCCAGGAGGCGCAGGCCGGCGACAGCGCCGGCGAGGGATAGGAGAGCGGACGTGGGCGGATCGTCATACACGTCGGGCGCAAAAGCCTCGTAGAAATCCGCGATCTCGTCGTACCGCGCACGCGTCTCATTGGCGTCTGCTGCCATTTCTCCGTCTCCCCCGGCCAGGTGCTCCCTGGCCGGCGCTGTTCCATTCGCCGGCCACCGGTCGCCGCAGGCGCTAGCCCACCGTGCCGCGCTGGGCCAGGATCTCTCGCGCGCCGCTGATATAGGTGCGGTAGACGGCAATGGCGCTGAGCAGCGGCAGCCCGATCCAGAGGATCGCCGTGACGGCGATCCCGATCGGCCCCACGGCGGTCACGGCCAGCAGGATAAACAGGGTCGTCCAGTAGATCCCGGCCCAGACCGAGAGGACCATGACACCGATGAAGCCGCGGCCACTCAGGAGCCAGCCCATGCCCAGGAACCCGGCCCAACCGGCGGCGACCTCGTAGAAGGCAAGCTGCAAGCCCCGGCGCGTCACCTGCCGCGCATCCTGGGGCACGGCGCTGGGATGCGGCATGGCGTGCTGGTGGGCGGCGGCGGCCGTGCGGCCCCGGAAGGCATCCCAGTATGCCTGGATAGCTTCTCGCCCGATGGATCCGGCGATATGGCGCATCAACATGAAGTAGCCCAGCCCCACCCAGCAGGCGACCAGCAGCACCAGCGAGGTATGCACAAAGTCGCCGCCGACGGCGGATCGCACGATGACGGCCGTATCGGGCGGCAGAAAGTCGTCCATGGCGCCGGCTTCTCCGCCCCGCGGGAACATCTGGTAGAATGCCCGCGTTTCCAGCAGGCCGAGCGTGATGAAGACCACATAGGTGGCGAAGATCCCGCTCGCAATCACGGTGAGCGTCCGTTTGGCGAAGGGCACGCTGAACAGGGGCCGCCCGGTCACGCGGGGCAGGGCAAAGGTCGAGAGCGTGACCAGGCCAAGGATGGCGAAGGCCACCATGTTGAGTTGGGCGTGGGCGAACGGCATAACCATCCAACCGGTGCCTTCGGCTTCTTCCAGCCAGTCGTGGATCACGGGGATGGTCTGAAGCACGCCCTGGATCGTGCCCAGCAGCAAGGCGAAGACGCTCAGCCCGACAAACCGGGCCAGCCAGCGGTCGCTGGGCGCATCGGGCGCCGGACCCTGGCGCAAGGTGAGGAAGATATTGGCGATGAAGGCCCAGAAGCCGACGCCCATGATGGTCGCGACCGTCACCAGCGGAATGGTGTGCCAGAGACCCACCTGGGCGCGGATCTGATCGTAGGTCATGCGGCCTTCGACGATGGGCGTGCCTTCGACGAAGCCGAGGATGATCGCGACCAACCAGAAGCCGAACACGCCGATGACGACGGAGTAGTAGCTGAAGCGGGCCAGTTTATAGCTGTAGATGGGCCGGCCGGTGATGCGCGGCAGGAAAAAGTAGAGCAGCGCCATCATGCCGATGGACACGCCGCCGACCAGGTTCATGTGCGCGTGGGCCATGGGGTCGATCATTTCCCCGGCCTGGCCGGCCGCCCGCAGCCAGTCGAGCGACCAGGGCATCACCTGGTAGACGCCCTGGACCGTGCCGATGAACAGCGCCGTAGCCGAGACGACACAGAACTGCACCATGAGCCACTCGATGGGGCTGGCGCCCTCTTTCGGGTTTTCGCGGCGGAACTTGCCGATGTTGCGGGCCGTTATCCAGACATTGGCCGTGAAGGTCCAGTAGCCGATGCCCATGATCGCCGCCGTGATGGCAATGGGGGCTTTATGCCAGGCGCCGAGATAGTCGCGCGCCGCTTCATATTGCCACCCGGCATGGACCATCATGCCCTCGTAGGCGCCGACGGCCAGCACGGAGAGGTAGAAGCCGAACACGCCAACGACGGTGAACCAGAACGAGACACTGGTCAGCGTACCGCTGTAGAGGGGCCGCCGCCCCAGGCGCGGCATAATGTAATAGAGCAGCGCCGTCAGGCTGATCGTCCCGGCGCCCACGATGGTGATATGGGTGTGCGCCAGGTTGGTAATCATGTGGCCGCCGTAGTCCGCCGTGCGGATCCACTCGGCGAAAATCGGCAACCGCTGCAAAATGCCGTGGATCGCGCTGATCACCAGCGCGACCCCTGCCGCGAAGAAAAAGCGGGGCAAGCCGTGGTCGGCGTTAACGGTATCGACGGCGACTTCGGCGCGATCATCGGCATAACCGGATGGGGCGAAGCTGCCGCTCTTGGGGGTCGCAATAGCACTCACGATGCAGGCTCCTGTCCTGTGTTAAGGGGCACGACTCTTCGGGCCGTAGAATGCCCCTGGCGTCCCTATTTGACGGTAAAGGTGTAATAAGTCCGGCTGGTGTCGAACATGCCGCCGGACGGCACATCGACCACATACGATCCCGGTGCCCACAGGCCGGATTTCGGCTGAATACGGATCATGCGGCCGCTATTCATGCGCTGGGCAGTGGTTTCCTGGGTTTCCTGGCCCACCGCATACACACGGTACTGCGCCATATCCTGATCAATCGTGGACTGGCTGACGATCACCGCGTCAATCGCGTGGCCGTCGAGTTGCACCGTTTCGTCCGCCGTGAATATGCCGGGGGTATCGGAATCGAATAATTGCACCAGGCTGGAGGGGAAGCGGGGATCGGCCCCCAGCTTCAGTTGGACGTAGGCGCCGCGCTGATCATCGCGCGGGAGTACGCCGCTGACCGCCGGCACGCCCACCGCGGAACTGGGATCGGGGCCAAAGTTGGTCACATAGGTCTCATAGAGCGAAAGCCCGAAGACGATGAGGATCAGGACACCGATCAGCGGATACACGATCTTGCGCCAGGTTTGCAGCGAAGACACCAATAGTGCGACTCGTTTCTAGGTGGGACCCCCTGGGAGTGGTGGCTCCGGGGGCGGGGGTTCAGGGTGTGGGGGACCGGGGACGGGCGAGGGCGGCTCGGGCTGCGGCACGGGCAACGGCGGCAGTGGCCCCGGCTCCGGTTGCGGGATGCCGTGCATCCGCTCCGCGCGCCGATTGTTTGCCACCGCCCAGATCGTCACCAGGACGGTGACGACCAGGATCGCACTCATATCCAGCAACAAGTCTTCCAGGTTCGTCCAGCTAATGAAGCTCCACATGCCCCGGCCTCAGCTCAACGTTTCGTAGACTTCGATCACGGGCGTGCTATGATAGCGGGCGATATCTGCCTCGAAATCCCGGATCATCGGCGTGCTGGCATAACGATCGATATCCGGCACGCCATACCACTGCGTGTAGCATACCACTTTAATACTGCCCTGAGGCAGATTTTGCATCCAGACTCCGCCGCGATGAAAGCCGGGCGTGTTCTGGGCCACAATCTGGGTCCCGTTCACGGCCGCCATGAACAGGTTATGCCCCGGCTGCAACTCATGGGTCCGTTCCGGGGGCACCACAAAGGTCATGGTACGTACATAGGCCATGCGCTCTTACCCTCTACTTAACCCCGTAATGGGTCACGATATCGGCCTGATAGGTCTGGCCGACGCCAATGAACAGCACGGCGGTGACGAGGGCGAGCAGCAGCACCCCACCCAGGATTATGCCCCAGGTCAGGTTCAGGCCCGGCTGTTCGCCGGGCCGGCCGGCTTCGCTCTCCGCCTCTTCGGCGACGCTCTCTTCGACAGGCGCCTCGCCGTGCCCGCCGGGCAGCGCTTCCAGGCCATACAACGGCTCTTCGTCGGCGCCATATTCTCCCCGCGCCCGATCGCGATGGGCAGCCTGGATATCGGCCTCGGTAAAGCGTGTTTCTACGTCCATGGTAAGCTCCTAATAGGTGTACCCGTTGACGATGGTGATGATGACGTAGCCGACGAGAGTTCCGGCCACCAGCACGTAGAGCATCATCAGATAGATGGGCAGCGGCCCGTTCGACTCCTGCTGCACGCCGGCGAAGTCCTCGACATTGCGTCCCAGGTCATTGGGCAGGTGTTTGCGGTCGCGGCCCATCCAGGCGGCCAGCACAATGGTCGCCACCATGAGCGCGATCCAGCCCCAGAGATACATCTCGTGGGGGAAGTTCCACTGCCAGGGTAAAACCAGGTCGGACTCATTTGGCGGCATGGGATCCTCCTTGAGGCCGCGCCGGCGGCTCGGGCGCGACGAAAATCGGCAAATTGTCGAGATCGTCGGCATTTTTCAGCATGTCATACTTGGCCTGTTCGACATTACTGAACTGGCCGCCGCGCCAGGCCCAGAGCACGGCCAGGCTGGCGCCGGCAATCAACACACACCCGGTGATGAAAATGGCGATCGCCATCGACATTTCATCGCCGCCCAGGTTATCATGCGCGGCGGCCGGCGTGGCCTGGCTGAGCAACACCAGGAACGTGCCCACCCCGGCGGCCAGTTGTGCCAGCCGGGCCGGGATCAGGGCCGCCCGCGACGGGGATCGGTTGTTGTTCATACGCGCTCTCGCTTTCTCGGACCGCCCGGCCGCCTCACCGGCCGGGCGACTCCTGGCCCGCCGCTACGGGGTCGCCGTGGGGGCCGGCGGTGTGGCCTGCCCGCTCTGGCCGAGACCAGATGGCTGCGGCTGCGGCGTCAGCAGCGCCGGCACCGGCGTCAGTTCAATCGGCTTGTAGTCGCCGGGGCTGACCATCATGTCCGCGGTCGGATCTCGATGCAGGCCGCCGTTCGGGATCGTCCGCAGGAAGTTGGTCACGTCCCAGATATCGTTGACGGTAAGCATATCGCCCCAGGCGGGCATGGCCGTGCCGTCCACGCCGAACAGGATGGCATCATACATCTCGCCGTCGCTGAACAGATACTGCGCCGAAACGTCGGTGAAGTTGCGCGGCGTGGGATTGTTGATCCAGCTCGTCGCCGGCCCCTTGCCGTCGCCGTTCAGTCCGTGGCAGCCGATACAGTTGGTGAGGAACACCGTCTTACCGTGCTCCAGCGAGCGCTGCGTCGGCTCCATCGGGTTGCGGACGTTGCGCCAGGTGGAGGGGAACCACTCATGGATAATCGCTTCGTTGCCACGCCCGCGCTCATCGAGCAGTTTCTGCTTCAGCGCCGTCTGCCGAGCGGTGCGGTCGTCGGCGGCCCGGCCCCCCAGCGATTGGACATAGGCCACCAACTGGCCGATCTCGGCGTTCGGCAGATCGTTCGTATAGTAGAAGCTGAACTCCGGCATAATCGATTTCGGGAACGTGTAGCGCGGGTTGCGGAAGTGGGCCAGGTGCCATTCGTCCGTATGCACCCCGCCTTCCTGCGACAGATCGGGGCCGGTACGCTCGCTACCTAGCATGGGCGTCTGCTGATAGTAGTAGTCGCCGGCCTGCGCCACGCGCCCGATGGTGCGGAACGAGCCGACCCCGGTCCAGTCCTGCGCGCGCAGATACTGGCTGTGGCAATAGTTGCAGCCGTTGGCGGCGTAGAGCCGGCGCCCGGCCTCCTCCTGCGCCGTCAGCGGCCGGGCATCCGCCGACTGCGGAGGCCGGAAGGTCAGATAGGGCAGCGCCACCACGGTGAAGACGACCGACCAGAAGACGATCATCGCGCCAAAGACCACGGTGGGCATATCCATTCGGAATACGGGTTTGCCAGTCATAAAATCTCCGCGTCCTCCCTGGGCTTACGCCGGGGCTTCGACGGCGCTCGGCGCGAGGCCGACCACCCGCTCACCTTCGGTGATGGTCTTGTAGATATTCCAGGCTTGCACGATGCCGCTGATGACAATCAGGGAGCCGGAGAGGGCGCGCACCGCCATGTACGGCCGGATCTCCGGCAGGGTCCACTGCACGCTCTGGCCGTTGAGCCAGGCCGCGCCCTGAACCAGACCGGCCACCTGCAAGCTGATCATCATCAGCAGGAAGCCGATGGTGATGAGCCAGAACTGAATCTCGGCCAGGCCCGGATTGTGGATACGCCGCCGCATTACGACCGGAATAATATAGTAGATGGCGCCCATGGCCCAGAACGAGAAGGTGCCCAGCAGCGCCAGGTGGGCGTGGCCGACGATCCAGTTGGTGAAGTGGATCAGCCGGTTAAAGCCCTGGATGGACTGGAACGGCCCCTGCACGCAGGTGATAAAGTAGAAGATGGTGCCGACAATCATAAACTTGAGGGGCACACTCTCGTATATCTTGCCCCATTTGCCGCGCATCGTCAGCCAGATGTTCGCCAGGAAGGTAAAGACCGGGATAAACAGACCGAAGC
Organism: Chloroflexia bacterium; assembly: GCA_025927935.1. The sequence goes on from JAICKM010000034.1 coordinate 14,391, forward strand.
TGCCCAGCACGGCCAGGGTTTTCAGCCAGCCGGGCGTCGGCGTGCTAAGGATGTGGTGCTGGCCGACCAGGCCATAGAAGAAGGCGATGCTCCAGAAGCCGATCAGCGACAGCAGGTGGCTGTAGAGCGGCGACCGGATAATCACCGGCACCACATAGTAGGTGATGGCGACGCCGCTGGTGGTGAACCAGTAGCCAAGCACGTTGTGCCCATAGAACCACTGCCAGATTACGTCGTCGATGCCTTGCAGGCTGCCGGAGGGGAACCCGGCCAGGTTGGTCGTGCTGAAGTTCAGAATAGGCTCCCACATCACGTTACCGACAAAGTAGAGAGTCGGCATCCAGATCATGGTGCCCATAATGTACCAGAGGCTGACGAAGAGCTTTTTTTCCTTGCGCGCCAGGATGGTGCGAAAGATGTTGTAGGCGGTGCCGAGCAAGCCCACCATCACCAGCACGTCGATGGGCCAGATCAGCTCAGCGTACTCGCGACCCTGGGTCATGCCGTTGGAGAGTGTGGCAATCGCCAGAATGCCTACGAAGTTCCACAGCACCATCATGATGTTGCCCAACAGTTCGCTATGCAGGCGGGTGCCGCACAGCTTGGGCACGATATACAGGAAGGCGCCGATCTGGGCCATGCTGAGCCAGAGGAAGAGCACCCCGTTGGTGTGCATCTGGCGGACCCGGCCAAACTCCAGCCAGGGGATCCCGGCAAAGGCGTCGGGACTCATCATCTCGATGGCCGCGATCAGGCCGATAAAGTCGGCGATCGTCAGCCAGAAAATCGCCGATAGCAACCAGTTGCGGGTTGCGCTGTGTTCGGCGGTGAACACCCCCGCCGTAACGGTATTCACATCTCGAAAATCTCTGCTCATGCGCCAAGCTCCTCCAGAGGCCCTAGTGCGGAATGATACGCCAGGCCAGGACGACGGCCCCTACGGCGACAAGTCCGAGCACCACCAGCGAGACCAGATCCATGATCCCGTTCTTGGTGCTACCGGAGAGTTCGATTGGAATCCAGGTCGATACTGCTTTCATGCTCCGGGTCTCGCCCTTGGCGCCGTCCCAGATGGCGAAGGCGGCATTGGTGTTCTCGCCAATCATCAGCGGCGCTGTACCGGGGCCGGCGGGCGCCAGCTTGCGCGTGTAGATCACATACCAGTGACCGTCGCGCCAGGTGCTGGTGGCCGTCGGCGGCACACCACGCGTTTCCACGGCCTTGCCCATGCCGTTGCTGGTCAGGTTGCGTGTGCCGTTGTAGGGTTGCCCGCTGCTGAGGGCCGTCTGCTCGATGGCGGCCTTCCACTGCCAGATATTGACCAGGTTGGTGCTCTGGCCCATACACTGATATGGCAGATTTGTCGGATCCGTGGGCAATTGGATCGCGCCGGCATCGCTGGGCATATCCTTCACATAGTCGTTGCGCGTGGCATCGGCCCACGAAACCAGGAAGGCGATGTCCTGCCCGTCTTCCAGCGCGCGCACCTGCACCGCCGCGACGCTGCCGCCACCCGGCTGCCACATCTGCTGCGCGCTCAGCGGCACATCGGCGGGCGCCGACTGCTGCCAGAGCGGCGAGAACGGGTCGGTGGCCGGCACGGGCGAGTTGATCGCCGCGACGGTGATCGCCGCGTTGGCCGCGCGCACGAAGCTGACGTTCGCCAGGCTGAACAGCACGCCCGCGGCCAGCAATACCGCGAGCAGCCCGGCCGCCCGCAGGCGGGGATTGGTCTGCCACGGTTGCGTGAACCTGGTCCATTCCATACAGTCGCACCCTCTACGTGATTAGCGTTCCGTCACGTGCATGCGCTCGATGAGCGAATGCCCTTGCTCGACCCAGCGCTTCACGCGCTCCGGGCCTTGCGGGTCTTGCTGGGCTTCCCAGTCCATCTGATGGGGCGCCCCATTGACGGTGGCAATACGGGCCACATGATAATGCAGGTATTGGAAAAACAGCGACGATGTCCAGACCAGCGCTTCTTTGTCCTGTTTCGAGTTGACCGTGAACTGGGCCACCAGCCGGTCGGGCGTCGCTTCGTCGTACAGCAATTCGATATTGCGGATATGATCGGCGGCGACGATATGGTGGATCGACTCGCCGCTGGGCTGGATGTTGTGCAACTCGAACCGATGCACCTGCATGAGTGTCCGCACCCGGTCGATCACCAGGCGTTGCGCCGGGTGCAGCGGATGTTCAAACACCAGGGTGATCGGGGCGACGATGCCGGGTCCAGGCCCTGGTACTCCGGGGCCTGGAGGCTGTGGCGCAGGCGGCGAACCAGGCTGCATAGGCAACTGCCCTACTGCCCCGTGCGCGCGTGTGACAGATAATCCACCAGCAAGTCCAACTCCGCGTCAGTCATCTTGATGGTCGGCATAAAGGTCGCATTCATCGGGAAAGGCTGCGGCGTGGGCGCCACCGGTCCCCCGGCGCCGGGCGTTTCCAGGCTCGGCACGGGCACGTTCAGCCACAGGTTCGGGCCGCGCTCGATGGCCGGCATGGCGCTCGGGTTCGGGATCCAGCGGCGCAGCCAGTCCGCGGAGCGCCGCGAACCGACGTCGGTCAGATCCGCCGCGACCTTACCGCCGACCGCGCCCACCTGATGGCAGTTGAGACAGCCCTTGGCGAGCATGGTCGACTTGACCTGGGCCAGCTTGGCCGGGTCGGCGGTGCCGCCGTTGAAGCCCTTGCTGCTATAGTCGGGCAAGTCCTTGTCCAGGCCGGTTGCCGACGCCGCGTGTTCGACCACCTGATCCCAGTCGCCATACTGGATGAAGGCGATGACGTGGTCGATATCTTGATTATTGAGCGATCCGCCTTCGGCGATGGACCAGGCCGGCATCTGCTCGCCAGGCTGATTGGATTTGCGCCCGCGCTCGATGGTTTTATAGACCAGCGTCGGGATGTCGTCCGGCTGGTAATTAGGGTTGGCCGCGCCGTTGATCTCCGGGCGCCAGACAGCACGGTTCAGCGCCGGGCCGATGCAGCCCTCGCCCTTGGGGCCGTGGCATTGCACGCAATATTGCGCGTAGATGCGCGTGCCGGCGGTAACCGCTTCCTCGCGGGCGGTGGCCTGGGCCGCGGGAGTGCGCTGGAAGTCCACCGCCGCATACACCAGCAGCGTCAGCAGCAAAACCACGGAGAGCGTGGCGCCCAGGATTACTTTATCTCGCATAGCGGTGTCACACTCCTAAGAAACTGGTGTGGCTTGCTTCGGCTCGTACTGCACCCGGGTGGTGATCTTCCCGGTGTTCACGCTGATCTTGCGCCCATCCAGAGTGATCTCCATAATGTCGAGCGGCGCCGGGGCCGGCCCGGCGACGTTCTGCCCGGTGCGCAGGTAGATCGAGCCGTGGCACGGGCAATGGAAGATCCCCTGGTTGGCGCCGAACGACTCATCGGGCTTCCAGGGCACCGTACACCCCAGGTGCTTACACTTCCAGTAGAGGGCAATGATGACATCCTTGCCCAGCGCCGGCTCCTGGTACCGCGAGATATAGAATTTGCCCTCGCGGAACATCAACACGTCGCCGTCCTTGATATCGTCCAACGTGCCGGCGCTGATTTTGCTGCCGAACGTGCCGATTTTACGCGGCCAGAAATAGGCCAGGAAGGCGCCGATCCCGCCCAGGCTCATCACGCCGAGCGACCCCAGCATGGTCAGGCGCAGAAAATCGCGCCGGCTGGCCCCTTCGACCAGGCCGCCCTGCGTGTCTTCGGGACCGGGCCGGGTATGGACGCGCGGCGTCAGCGTCCGCTCGGTCCGTACTTGGTGCGACATTACTTTCCTCCTCTAATCCCCGCCGTAGGGGCGACCTTAGTGCCCGACCACGCCCGCCGCCCGCGGGTCCCAGGGCATGTACAGGGTCATGCCGCCGCCGCGCATGAAGGTGCCGACGAAGGTGAGCACAACAAAAGTGGCGACGAAGGCACTGAACAGGCCGATCACCAACTCGCTGGTGGTCAGCCCCTTGAACATCCGCTTCAGGATGACCACCAGGAGGATCATGAAGGCGATCATAATCACGGTCGGGATGATCCAACCGGCGATGCCTTCCACCAGAATGCCCGTGGCGGTCGGCACATCGCCGAGGAAACTGAACATGCCCGGCACTCCTTCGAGGAATCCACCCTTCTTCAGCGAGGTGGACAGGGCATCTTTGAGCCGGCCCTGCGGCACGTCGAAGCCGATGAGAAAGGCCAGGACGACGGTGGTGTAGATCATGGAGAACGCCGTGATACGCCGCCCGCGCTCATTATAGAACCAGACGCCCAGCCCGCGGGTGCCCTTATCGAAATACGGGATCGCCGCCAGGCCGATCAGGGCCACGGTCGGCACAATGACGCCGGCCAGCGCCGAGTTCATATGCAGCAGCAATTCCTGCAAGTTCAGGAAGTACCAGGGCGCCTTCGACGGGTTCGGGGTCACATCGCCGTTCGCCAGCTCTTCCAGCGGCGAGTTGACCAGCGTGGAGAGCAAGATCAGGTTGATGGTGAAGACGACGGCGCCCAGGAACTCGATGACGACCAGGTGCGGCCACACCTGCACGGTGTCGGCCTCCACGGCGGCGGGGGATACGGGCCGCGAACGGGCCGATGTGGTGAGCACCGGTGCGCCCTTCTGCTCGGCCACGTTACGTTCGCGAATGGTCACTCCCGGAGCGGGACGGCTTTCGGTAGCCATAACAAGGCTCCTTCTAAATAAGAGGTCGAATGATCACTCGCGGGCGCGCCCCGCCGACCGTGCCCCGGCCGACAGGTTCTCGCCGCTGTCGCTGATGCGCGTCGTGAAGGTCAGGCCGCGCGAGAAGCCATCCTTGCGGATACGCCAGAAATGCACGGCCAGGAAGACGGAGAGCAGCAACGGCAGCCC
>JAICKM010000622.1 GCA_025927935.1 Chloroflexia bacterium
ACTAATAGGCAGGTGGTAGGCCGCGTCGCCGAACGCGCGCTTGATGGCGATGGTCTCGAACTTCTCGTTGAGCGGGGTGCCGGTGCCGTGCGCGTTGAGGTAGCCGATCTGGTCGGGGCGCAGGCCCGCTTTGCGTAGCGCAATCTGCATGGCGCGCGCCGCGCCCTCGCCGGTCTCCATCGGCGCGGTGACGTGGCTGGCGTCGGCGGTTGAGCCGTAGCCCAGGACCTCGGCCAGGATGGGCGCGCCACGCTCCAGCGCGCTTTCCCGCTCCTCCAGCAGCAAGACCGCCGCGCCCTCGGCCAGGACGAAGCCCTGGCGGTTCTTCTCGAACGGGCGACTGGCCTTTTGCGGCTCGTCGTTGCGGGTGGACAGCGCGCCCATCACGCCGAACGCGGCGACGGCGAAGGGCAGGATCGTGGCCTCCGCGCCGCCGCAGACCATCGCCGTGGCGTCGCCGCGCTTGATGATCTCGGTGCCCTCGCCGATGGCGTTGGCGCTCGACGCGCAGGCCGACATGACGGCGAAGTTGGGGCCGGTCATGCCGAACTGCATGGCGATGCGCCCGGCGGCCAGGTCGGTCAGCATCATCGGGATGGTGAACGGGTTGACGCGGCGCGGCCCCTTGTTGTCGAGCACATGGATCTGCTCGTCGATGGTCAGGATGCCGCCGATGCCGGAGCCGACCAGCACGCCACAATCGGGCGCGTTGTCGGGCGTCACGGTGTAGTTGGCGCTCTTGATGGCCTGGCTGGCCGTGGCGACGGCGAACTGGATAAAGCGGTCCATGCGCCGCACTTCCTTGGCCGGGATATAGTCTTCGGGGGTGAAGCCCTTGACCTCACCCGCGATGCGCGTCTCCAGGCCGGACGCGTCAAACCGCGTGATCGGCCCCAGGCCCGACCGCCCGGCGCTGATATTGGCCCAGCATTCCTCCACCGTGTTGCCGACGGGGGCGATGGCGCCCATGCCCGTGACCACGACTCGCTTCTGCTCGCCCACGTGCCTACTCCTTTACGTCGGGGTCGCATGCCCCCTGTTCGTGCCTCTCGCGGCGCGTACTCTGCTCCCAGTTACCGCCGAGTCTACCACAAAGCACGCCTGGGCGGCAACCATTGACACTCACCGCAGAGACGCCGAGGACGCAGAGATCATTAGGGTTAATATGGTTTACGATCCTGGTTCCGAGGCGGGGACATTTGTAATCCGGCGGTCGGCCTCCTCTTCGGACCATCGTCTCTGAATCTCTGCGTCCTCGGCGTCTCTGCGGTGTGAATATCGGGCGCTGCTACGCTTGACACCCGCCCGCGCCCATGCTATGATCCGGCCTGCTTCACCGGGCTGTCAGATACCGCTATTGTTTGCGCTGTTTGCGTGTGTGTTTGCGAGGGGGCCGATGCCGCTCGTGCCGCTGGGCTGTGCCTGGATGCTGGGGGTGCTGCTGGGGACGCTCTGGCCGGGCGCGACGCCGGGCGGTGCCTCTTTAGCGGCAGGGATCGCGGCGGGGGCGGTGGTCGGGTGCGCGGGGGCGCTGGCGCTGGTGTGGCCCTCGCGCAGCGCGCGCTGGGCGGCGCTGGCGCTGCTGGCGCTCTGGCTGGGACTGGCGCGCAGCCTGCTGGCCCTGCCCAGTGCCGTGCCCGATCCGCAGAGCCTGCGCGCGCTGAACGTGCCCGCCGCCGAAGCGCGCTCGGTGATCGCGCCGCGCCGGGAGGTGCGCGGGCGCGTGCTGGCCGACCCCGACCCGGCGCGAGCGGGCCGGGCGGCCCAGGTGCGCGTGGCGGTGGAGGCGGTGCTGGTGGACGGCACCTGGCGTCCGGTCACGGGCGGGCTGCTGGCGGTCGCCGGGCCGTTCGTCGCCGCCGTGCAGGGCGACCTGGTGGAGTGCGTGGGCGTGGTGCAGGACCCGCCCGCGCTGCCTGACTTCGACTACCGCGCCTGGCTGGCCCGCCACGGCATCGAGTCGTACATGGACGGCGCGACCGTGCGCGTGCTCCAGGCGGCGGCGGACGCGCCGGAGACGACCCTGGCCCGCTGGCGCCGCGAGGCCGGGCTACGCACGGCGACCATGCTGCCGGAACCGGAGGCGGGATTGCTGCGCGGCCTCTTGCTCGGCCAGCAGAAGGCCATCGACCCGCCGCTCTGGCAGGACTTCAACACCACCGGCACCTCCTGGCTGATCGTCGTCTCCGGCGCGCAGATCACCATGCTCCTGCTGCTGGTCTATGCCCCGGCGCGGCGGGTCTTGTACCCCTGGCCGAGTGTGCTCCTGGCGGGCGCGGTGGTCGTGCTCTACAGCGTCTTCGTCGGCCTGGGCGTGCCGGTGGCGCGCGCCGCCGTGATGGGCGTGCTCTACCTGGGCGCGCAGGGCCTGGGCCGCCCGGTCACGCCGATCAACCTGCTGGCCGTGGCCGCGCTCGCGCTGACCGCGCTCGATCCCAACGTGGTCGCGGATGCCGGTTTTCAACTATCGTTTGCGGCGGTCGCGGGGATCGTGCTGTTTGGCCCGGCGCTGATGCGGCGCTGGCGGCGCGTGCCGGTACTGGGCGATGCGGCGGCGTTCGGTATCGCCGCGCAATTGACCACCTGGCCCATCGTCGTCCTGCAATTCGGCCAGGTCTCGCTAACGGGCTTTCCAGCCGGGATGCTGACCGGATTGCTGGTGGGGCCGCTTATGATCGTCGGGACGATCCAGCAACTGGCCGCCTGGCTTTGGGCGCCGCTGGGCCAGGTTCTCGCCTGGGTCTGCTGGCCGGCGCTCGCAGCCCTGGCCTATATGATCCGCACCGCGGCGCAGACCCCTGGGATTGTGCCCTTGCCCGATTTAGACTTGACGGGTGCGCTGGCCTGGTATGGGTTCCTGGCACTGGTCTATCTACGCATGGACCCGGAGCGTTGGGCGGCAACACGCGAGGTTTATAACACCTGGCGCAAGGCGGCCTGGGCGGCGAAGTAGCCGCACATGCCGTGGACGCCGCCGCCGGGCGGGGTGGACGCCGAGCAGAGGTAGACGCCCCGCGCCGCCGTGCGGTAGGGGCGCAGCGTGGGCGTGGGGCGGGTGAAGAGCTGGCGCAGATCGGCGCTGCCGCCGTTGATGTCGCCGCCGATGTAGTTGGCGTCGTAACGCTGCATGCCTCGCGTGGTGAACGTGTGGCGGGCCAGGATGCGCGCCTGGAAGCCGGGGGCGAAGCGCTCGATCTGGGCCTCGATGGCGGCGGTCATGTCCACCGTCGAGCCGTTGGGCACATGGCAGTAGGCCCAGACGGTGTGTTTGCCCGCCGGGGCGCGGGTGGGGTCGAACAGGCTAGGCTGGGCCAGGAGCACGAAGGGCCGCGCCGGGTGCCCGCCCTGGGCCACGAGGCGCTCCCCGGCGGCGATTTCGGGCAGGGTGCCGCCCAGGTGCACCGTGCCCGCGCGGGCGCACTCCGGGTTGCGCCATGGGATCGGGCCGTCGAGGGCGCAGTCGAGCTTGAACACGCCCGGCCCGTAGCGGTAGCGCCGCAACTGGCCGCGGTAGCCCGCGGGGAGGCGGTGCCCGGCCATCTGCAGCAACTGGCGCGGCCCCACGTCGAGCAGCACGGCGCGGGCGGGCGGCAGGTCGTCCACCGAGGCCACCGGGACGCCGGTGCGGATCTCGCCGCCCAGGTCGCGCAGGTAGGCGGCCAGGGCATCGGCGATCTGCTGCGATCCGCCGCGCGGCATGGGCCAGCCTACCACATGGCCTAGCAGGCCGAGCACCAGCCCGAACGCGGCGCTGACCGGCTGCTCCAGCGGCAGAAACGAGTGCGCCGCCATCCCGGCGAACAGGGCGCGCGCCTGGTTGCCCCGGAACAGGCGCTCGGCCAGCAGGCGGGCGGGCAACAGCGCCAGGAGGCCGACGCGGGCCAGCGCGAGGGGGTGGCGCGGCAGCCGCAGCGGCCCCAGGATGCTGCCCTCGATGCGCGCCCAGTCCCGCGCCAGCGGCGCCATGAGCCGGCGATAAGCCGCTTTGTCCAGGCCGAGCGTCGCGGCGGTGGCGTCAATCGAGCGGTCGAGCACGGCCACGGTGCCGTCGTCCAGCGGGTGGGCCAGCGCGGCGGGCGGCTGGATCCATTCCAAGCCGTAATCGGCCAGCGGCAGATCGCGGAAGAAGGGCGAGCCGAGCGCCAGCGGGTGGATGGCCGAGCAGATGTCATGCACAAAGCCGGGCAGGGTCAGTGCCGCCGAGCGCGTGCCGCCGCCCACCGTCGCGCGGGCTTCAAGCACCAACACCGAGCGCCCGGCACGCGCCAGGGTGATGGCGGCGGCCAGCCCGTTCGGCCCCGCCCCCACGACCA
>JAICKM010000152.1 GCA_025927935.1 Chloroflexia bacterium
GGTGATGCGCTACTTGCCCGGCGGGCAACCGATCCCGCGCGAACGCATCCCGGCGGGCATCGCGCGGCGCATCCAGGACTGGGAGACGCGCGGCTTCGGCCTGTTCGCGCTGGAAGACAAGGCGACCGGCGCGCTGATCGGGCAGGCCGGGCTGTTCCCGCTGGAGGAGACGGACGAGGTCGAGGTGGCCTACCTGCTTGACGAGCCGTACTGGGGTCAGGGCCTGGCGACCGAGGCGGCGCGCGCCTGCCTGCACTTCGGCTTCGAGCAACTGCACCTGCCGCGCATCGTCGCCGTGGCCGTCCCCGCCAACCGCGCCTCCACCCGCGTCATGGAAAAGCTCGGCATGGAATACCAGGGTCTCGCCCAGCACTACGGCCTCGGCGTAGCCCGCTACGCCATCACTCGCGAATCCTTCGCCGCGCTGACCACTGACCACTGACCGCTGACCACTTGTACTCAGCACTCGGATAGGCATGTTTCTTGCTCACACGGCGGCATCAGGGCCAGTGACGCGGGCATGCCGCCGGTGGGCGACCTTCCGCAGAGGGCACTGGCCGGAGACGGCACCTGCCGAACTGAACGAGGAGGTTCCAAATGCGGGTTGAGAAAGAACTGGTGGTCAATGCCCCAGTCAGTACCGTGTATGCCCTGTGGACGGATTTTGAAAACTTTCCGCGCTTCATGAGCCATGTGGAGTCGGTCACGAAGGTGAGCGACGATACGTTTCACTGGAAAGCCAAAGTGGGCCTGCGCGACCGGGAGTGGGATGCCAAGGTCGTGGGCCTGGTGCCCAATCGCTCGGTGACGTGGCGCTCGACGGAAGGTGAGCAAAATGCCGGCGCGGTGAACCTCGCCGCGCAGGGCAATGTGACCCTGATGCAGGTGGTGATCGAGTACCATCCCAACTGGTTTGAGGGTGTGCTTGACACCGTTACGGGCGAAATGTCGCGCAGCGTGGAGGCCGACCTGGAGAAATTCAAGCGCCTGGCCGAAGGCACGGAAGGCGACGCGGCTCCGGCGCAGACAGGCGCCCAGGCGCAGGCCGGCGGCACCGGCGGCGCGCAGGGCACGACCAGCGAGAGTGTCGGCGCCGGGAATACCGGCGCGGTCAGCCCCAGCGCCATGCGCGCCGGGCAGAGCGGCAGCGACGCAAGTAGTGCCGCGAGCACGAGCGGATCGAGCATGGCGGGCGCCGCCGTCATGGGCGCGGCGGGCGCCGCCGGTAGTATGGGCGGGACGACCGGTGGCACCGACGCGGCGCCCATCTCCCGCTCCGGCGCGATGCACGGCGGCTCGGAAGGCGGCGGTGAATATGCCACCGGCGGCGGTGGTACGGGATCGCTGGGCGGCTCCTCGCGCAGTGGCAGCATGGGCCAGGAAAGCCCGGTGCCGGGTGAGGAGACCGTGATCGGCGCGATGGGGCCGGGTGGCGCGAATGCGAGTTTGCCCTCGCAGGCCGGGGATATCGCCGCCGACTCGCGCGATCTGAGTATACACAGCGGCGAGGCTCAGCACGGTTTCGGCCAGCCACCGGTGGACGAAACGGCGGGCGCGGCGCCGCCCATGCCGGTCTCCGGATCGCATCACAGCTACGCCGGCACGGATATCGTGCCGGAACCCGGCGCCACCGGTTTTTCGGATACCAACGCTGGGTCGGCAGGCGGCGATACCGGGAGCGGGGCCACCGCCGACAATGCGACCGGCGTGGCGATGGACAGCGGCGCTGCCGCCGGGCTGGACTCCACCTCCGGCGGGGGCAGCCAGCAGGGTGCCGTCCGCGACACGCCCGCCGGGGCGAACCAACCGGATAATGCGACCGGGGGCAGCGGGCTGACAGGCGCGGGCGCCCCCACCGGCACCGCGAGCATCGCCGGCACGGATACGGCGGGCGTAACCGGCCCGTCTCTCTACTCGAATGAGTCCGCGGGCTACGAGGGCTACGGAGTCACGCCCGGCGAGACGCCTGCCAGCATTGGCGGCACCGCTGCGGCGAGCGGTGGCGAGTCGAGCAGCGGCGGCGCAAGCGGCGGGGGCAGTGCAAGCACGACCTACTCGACGACCGACACCGCTGGTACCGACAGCGGCGCAAGCTCGGTGGATCGCGGCAGCAGCGCCGCCGCCCAGACCGGCGGATCGTCCGGCGGTAGCAGTATGACCGGCAGCGCCACCGGCGTGGGTACCCCCAGCCAGACGACCGGCGCCATCTCCGGCGGCATGCAGGACGAGTCGGTGCGCCCGATTGACGAGGAGCGGGGCACCACGCCCGGCATGGCCGGCGGCACCGGCGGATGGGGCAGCAGCACCGGGGGCGCGTCCGGCAGCGGCGCCATGGGCGCGTCCGGCAGCACCACTGGAGGCGTGTCCGGCAGCGGCCCCGGAGGTGCGTCCGGCAGCAGCACCGGGGGCGCTGCCGGCAGCGGCGCTATGGGCGACCTGGAGCAAGGTAAGGGCGTCGGCGGCGCGGCCACCGGCGATCCCGGCCAGGAGGTGGGGCTACCCGCCGTCTCCACGACCGACATGAACCTCGGCCAGCAGCCCACTGGCGAGTCCATGTCGATGGGGCCGTCGACCTCCAGCGGGGGCAGCGGGGCCCTCGGCAGCTAACTTCGTTCGCGACCGCAACCTGGCGGCGGGGGCGGCGCCCGCGCGGGCGCCGCCCCCGTCTTTTTTCCAGCGTAGTTGCGCCCGGCGGCAGGCCGGTTTGAAACCGGCCCCTACAATGCGTAATTACGCGGGCCGACTCCTAGGATCTTCTTGGTACCAATAGGCTATTGCCCGTATTGTCGCGGTCTGCTACACTTAAGAGCGGACCCCCACGCCGGCTGGCTGCGCGGGGTTATTGAGGATCACTCGCAGCACAGGAAGGAACATGGGATGACAACCCGGACGGATGCCCATATGATCGCGGCGGAGCTGGCGCGCGGCTTGAACCAGCTTTGCGCGTTGGGTTTGCTTTCGGAAGGCGGGCGCGGGCAGCGGCCCGCGGCGCGGCTGGAAGTGGTGCGCGATGCGCTCGCGCAAACCGAGAGCGGCGCGCTGGCCGGGTACGGCTCCACCGATACGCGCCAGGCGCTCGACGTGTGGCGCCTGATCCAGCGGCTGTTCGAGAGCAACCAGGCCGCTTTCACGGAGATGGATAATCAGGAACTGGCGCAGTTCCTGGATAAGCTGCGCAAGGCAGCGTATGGTCCGCAGATTTCCCACGCCCTGGCGCGCTGGCTACCTTCCCGCATGTTTATCAGCGCCCAGTATACCACGCAACAACTGGAGAAGATGCGCCCCGCCGGCAGCAGCGGGCGCGGCTTGAGCGGCCGGCCCGCCGGTGCCCGCTAGTCTCCGGCGTTCCTCCCGTGCGGCGCGGCCCCGGCTATTGCAGACCGGGGCCGCGCCTTTTTGCCCTCCCGCCCGCTCGTTTGATTTGGTATACTCTACCTAGTTGCAATTGGCGCCTCCCGGTCGCCATCCGCGCCTTGACTGCGGCCACCGCGCAACGGAACCCGTGCCGTCGTTGTTCCCCTTCGGGTGGTCTCGCCCCCACCCCTCTGTCTGGAAGGAGCTGAAGATGCGTAATCGCGGCATGCTGTGGGGCGGGATGCTCCTCGCGGCTTTCCTGCTGATCCTGGCCGTCCTCGCCGCCGATGGGCCGCGCGATGCAGCGGCGGGTGCGCCGCGCTCTGCGCCCGCCGCTGCCGCGCCGACCCGCCCGCCCAAACCGCAGAATGACCAGCCGCGCCCGCCGTTCGCCAGCCAGGATGTGCCCGGCCAGAGCACCGCGACCCCGTTGCGCCAGGTCGGGCCGGACGACTTTGGCTATATGGTCAGCGACAACACCGAGCCGAATGGGCCGCCGTTTAACTACGTGGCCGCCGGCAATCTGCTGCCGGACATGACGGGCGACGAGGTCACTCAGACCATCACGCTGAGCTTTCCTGTCACCATTTACGACCGCACCGTCACGACCCTGACCGTGGATGCTAACGGCATGGTGTATATGCCGCAAGGCTATTGCGATACGGTCGATTGCTGGAATAACTTGCGGCTGCCCAATGCCGTGGCGCCGCCGGGCCTGGTCGCCCCGTTCTGGGACGACCTGGTGATCCCGGACACGGGGACCGGCGGCGTGTATACCGACGTGATCGGGACGGCGCCGGCCCGCACCTTCATTGTCGAATGGCGCAACGTCGGGTTCTATCGGGACAGCGGTTCCGTCACCTTTGAGATCCAGTTCCATGAGAACAGTAATGAGATCGATTTCGAATACGCCACCGTGGATGGGCTGCGCGCCGGGGGCACCAGCGCGACGGTCGGCATCCAGAACTACGCGCAAACGACCGGCATCATGTATAGCTTCGAGGAGAGTGCGCTCAATTCGGGCCGCGCCGTCCGCTTCCTGGCCCTGGTGAATCCCGGCAACCAGACGGCCAACATCGCCGGGTGTAACAACGCGACCTTCAGCGGGCAGGTCGTCAATCCCAGCACCGTGCCCGCCGCCTTCAGCCTGGCGGTGGTGGATAGTAATCCGCTGTTCCATTCGGTGGTAACGCCGACTAATACCGGGGTCATCTCGCCCGGCCTCAGCGTGCCTTTCCAGGTGGTGGTGAATGTGCCGCCGGGTTCGCCCATCGGTTCCACCGATGTCACCACCCTGACCGTGCAATCCACCACCGCGGCCTTTCCGCTGAGTGAGCGCGTCCGCCTGACGACGCTGCTCAGCTCCACCGGCGCCGACTTTGTGCCCGATTCGGGATCTTCATCCGGCGCACCAGGCAACGTTAAGATCTACACGACCAGTCTCTATAACCAGAGCGGCACGGCGACCAGTTTTGACCTGACGACTGGTGGGAACTCCTGGCCGACCACGGTGACGCCGCAGCACACCGGGATTATGGCGCCGGGGGCGGGCATCAGCGTGACCGTGCAGGTGACAATCCCCTCCACGGCGCAAGCGGGCGAGGCGGACGTGGTGGTGGTGACGGCAACCGCCCAGGGCGGCGGGGCGTGCAACTATTACGGGACCGCGCAGTTCACCACCTTCAACGGCAGCCAGGTCCACCGGCGCCCGCTGCCGGAGCCGCGCGCCCGCCACGCGATGGTCGATTATCCGGCCAACGGGCGCGTCTACCTGCTGGGGGGCGTGACCACCAATAACGAGATGGACCTGCCTATCGAGGAGTACGACGCACGGGCCGACAGTTGGACGCCGCGGCGCGGCCTGCTGCTGCCGGTGAGCAACGCCGGCGCCGCGCTGCTGGGCGATACGATTTACCTGCCGGGCGGCTTCAACGGCAATACCGCCGTGAGCGTGCTCCAGACGTATCACCCGCCGACGGATGGCGTGACCATCGTCAGCAGCGACCCGCTGCCCGCGCCGCGCTATGGCGCCGGAGTAGTGGCGCTGGGCGGCAAGCTGTATGTCATTGGCGGCTCGGATAACGTCACCAGCACGCGCACCGTCTTTATCTACAACCCGGCGCTGCCCGCGGGTGCGCGCTGGTCGCGCGGCGCCGATCTGCCCACGGCGCGGGTTTTCCTGGCGGCCAGTGCGCTCAACGGCCGCATCTACGCCATCGGCGGGATCACCAACGTGACCGCTCCCGCCGACCTGGCGACGGTACAGATTTATGATCCGGCGAGCAATAGCTGGAGCCAGGGCGCCCCGCTGCAAACGCCGCGCGGCGGCGCGGCGGCCATCGGGCTAGACAGCGGCCTGCCCTGCGGCGGCTACCTGTACGTGTTTGGCGGCGGGTGGTTCACGCCGCAGGCGAGCGGGGAGCGCTATGACCCGGCCACGGGCCAATGGGCGCCGCTCGCGCCGTTGACGACCGCGCGGCGCACCCTGGCGGCGGCCTATGCCAGCAACGGCCACCTGCTGCTGGCGACGGGCGGCTACAACGGCCTGGTGCTGACCTCGATTGACGCGGTGGCCTGCGGCGGCATCTTCGCCACGCCTACGCCCACGCCCATCGGCGGCGTGCCCACGGCCACCCCGGCGCCCACGCATACGCCGACGCCCGGTCCTTGCGTGAATAACTTCAGCGACGTGTTTCCGAGCGACTATTTCTACCAACCGGTCACGTACCTGGCCTGCCGCAACGTGATCAGCGGCTACAGCGATGGGACGTTCCGTCCCTCGGCCAACATGACGCGCGGCCAACTGTCCAAAGTGGTGGTGTTGAGCAACGGCTGGGCGCTGGCGAACCCGGCCCTGGGCCACTTCAGCGATGTGCCGCCGGGCCATCCCTTCTACAGCTATATCGAGACGGCCTACGCGCACGGCATCATCTCCGGCTACGCCGACGGCACGTTCCGCCCCTCAGCCAACGTGAGCCGGGGCCAGATCTGCAAGATCGTGGTGCTGGCGCAGGGCTGGCCGCTGGAGAACCCGCCAACCGGGCACTTCACCGACGTGCCGCCCGGCCACCCCTTCTACAGTGTGATCGAGACGGCGTACACTCATGGCATCATTTCCGGCTACGCCGACGCGACTTTCCGGTCCGAACGCCAAGCCACGCGCGGGCAGGTCGCCAAAATCGTCTACCTCTCGCTGGGCAACCCGTAACCGCGGGTTGGCAGCATGCAAAGAGCGCGATCCCGTGAAAGGGATCGCGCTCTTTGGCTGTGGGCATACAAGCCGCCCGGCAGTGGGGTATCAGCTTGCAGTGGTGCCCGTGTCCGCCGGCAGGACCGTGTGGTCGCGATCCGTCAGATTGACCACCTGGGCGCCGGTGGCCGCGATCAGGTGGGCCGGAGTGATCAGGATTTCCTCGCCCCATTGCCCGGCGCCTACGCCCAGGATCGACTCGGCCAGCAGCGATTCTTCCAGGAAGGAGCGAAAGCCCGCGGGCTGCCAGTGGAAGGGCGGGATGGAGCCGATGGCATAGCCGGTGGTCGCCTGGACCGTCTCCGGGCTTGCCATGCGGATGTTGCGCGAGCCAAGGGCCTTTTTGAGATGCCCAGAGATGGCGTTCTGGTCGCCGCCGAGCATGATCAACACCCTTTCGCCCTGATCGGTTTCAAAGATCAGCGTCTTGACCATCTGGCGTTCGCGGAAGCCGAGCGCGCGGGCCACGTTGGCGGCGCCCTTCTCGATCTCAACGGGAAAGCTGCGCCGTTCATGCGGGATGCCGCGGGTCTCCAGATATTCGTGGGCCGGGAGGTTCATGGGCGGGCCTCCGGGGTGGGGGATGCAGGCCGGCGTTCGCGCAGCAGGGCGACGGTGTCGAGGGGCACGGGCGGGCTGCCGCCGAGCATAGCGTGGTCTTTGATTTCGCGCGCATGGTAGTCGCTGCCGCCGGTGGGCACCAGGTGGAAGCGCGCGGCCAGATCGGCCAGCCAGGTCACGGTCGGTGCGTCGTACTCGCCGTAATAGGTTTCCAGCCCGGTCAGGCCGGCCTCTGCCAGGGGCGCAAGCTGGGCTTCGAGATCGGGGATGTGGGCGGGATGGGCCAGGGAGACGACGCCGCCCGCTTCGCGGATCAGGGCAATGACATCGAGCGGGGTCAGGCGGCGGCGCGGCACATAGGCCGGACCGCCCCAGGCCAGGTAGCGGCTGAACGCCTCGTTGGTGTCGGCGACAAAGCCGCCCTCGATCAGCGCCTGGGCCACGTGAGGCCGGCCTACCGAGCCGCCCGCGGCGATGCCCTGCACGCGCTCCCAGCGGATGGGCAGCCCCAGGGCGTTGAGTTTGGCGACCATCTCTTGCCCGCGCTCGACGCGGCCCTCGCGTAACCAGGCCAGGCGCGCCCGCAGCGCCGGATGCTCCGCATCGAACAGGTAGCCGAGCATGTGGACTTCGCCGTGGGGCAGTTCGCAGCCGAACTCGATGCCGGTGATGATCTCGACGCCGACCGCAGGCGCCGCGGCGCGGGCCTCGGTGAGACCGTCTGTGGTGTCGTGGTCGGTGACGGCGAGGGTAGTGACGCCCACTCGGTGTGCCAGGGCTACCAGCGCGGCGGGTGCCAGGCGGCCATCGGACGCCGTCGTGTGGGTATGCAGATCGAGTTTGGTCATGGGAATCCTTTCGGCTCTCGCTTGCCCTATTGATTCTGCTGGGCGGCAGGCCGGTTTGAAACCGGCCCCTACACCGCAAAACAAAAACCCCGGCCTGGCGGGGGAACCGCAAGGGCGGGGTTTACTCAGTATCCGGCGACCGGTACAGGAGGCGCTATACCGATACAAGGGAACCGGGTGTATACAACGTGAGGGTGTCAGCCGCGCCGCTCGATCACCAGGCGAATGGCGGTCCGCTCTTCGTTGGCGATGGTGACGTCGATGAACGCCGGCACGCAGACGATGTCGATGCCGTCGGGGGTCAGGTAATCACGGGCAATGGCGACCGCTTTGATCGCCTGGTTGGTCGCGCCCGCCCCAATGGCCTGCACCTCGGCCCGGCCGGCGTGGCGGACGACCCCGGCGATGGCGCCGGCGACGGCGCTAGGCCGCGAATGCGCGGAAACCTTTAAGACCTCTTCCGCCTCATCGGGGATTTCCAGGGCGCCATCCAGGCTGGGCGCATTGTGCAGGGGCTTCAGGGGGACGGCGCGCAGGGTCTCGTGGGTCCGGTCCATAGGAGTCTCCAGCTTGAGTGTCGAGGCCCTCCGGCTTTCGGTGTCGGGTTCGGGAGGGAAACGAACACCGGGTTCGATCTTGATGTCTTTGAGGTTGAGGTCATCGTAGATACGGCCCATAGATTTACACTGCTCCTTTGCACAGCCGGTCAGTGCCGGCCCGCCGGTGGTGGATACAACCCACGCGGCGGCGGCCGGTGGGGGCGGGGAAACGAAGAAGAGGTTAACGCGCAGTTGATTGGTCGCTGGCGGGTGCCCTGGTGGATCGCGATGGGGCGTGCCGGCCTCCTACGGCGGCCCCCTGAACCCCCCTCCGCCACCGCGCCCCGACCGCAGGGGCGACGGCGGAGAGACGACGAAACCGGAGTATGCTTACTTGGCAAAGTCGACGGCGCGTGTTTCACGGATGACGGTCACTTTGATTTGACCGGGATATTCGAGGGTTTCCTCGATTCGCTTCACGATATCGCGCGCCAGCCGCATCGCGCCGAGATCGTCGATGCGGTCGGGTTTGACCAGGATACGGACTTCGCGTCCAGCCTGGATTGCATACGATCGCTCAACGCCCTCGAACGAATTGGCGACGCCTTCCAGCGCTTCGAGCCGCTTGGTGTAGTGTTCCACACTGTCACGGCGGGCGCCGGGCCGGCCTCCGGAAAGCGCATCCGCCGCCTGCACGATCCAGGCTTCGATCGTCTGCGGCTCTTCCTCGGAGTGGTGCGCGGCGATGGCATGTACGATTTTCTGGGAGCGGCCCAGCCGCCGGGCGATATCGGCGCCGATTAAGGCGTGCGGGCCTTCGACCTCGTGATCCACAGCCTTGCCGATATCGTGGAGCAGCGTTGCCGTTTTGGCGACGTTGATATCCGCCCCGATCTCCGCGGCAATCGCCGCGGCGATGCGCGACGACTCGATGGCGTGGTGCAACTGGTTCTGCCCGTAGCTGGTCCGGAAGGAGAGCCGGCCCAGCAACTTGATCAGATCCGGGTGCAGGCCCTGGACATTGGCCTCGTAGGCCGCCCGTTCGCCTTCTTCGCGGATATGGACATCCATCTCCTGCTGCACTTTGGCGACCACTTCCTCGACCCGCGCGGGGTGAATGCGCCCATCGGCGATCAGTTTTTGCAGGGTGCGCCGGGCCACTTCCCGGCGCACCGGGTCGAAGGCCGACAACGTGATGGACTCGGGCGTTTCATCGATGATCAGGTCGACCCCGGTGGCCCGTTCGATGGCGCGGATGTTGCGCCCCTCGCGGCCGATGATGCGGCCCTTCATTTCTTCGTTCGGCAGCGGGACGGTGGTGACGGTGATTTCGGGCACATAGTCCGACGCGGCGCGCGCAATGGCAATGGAAATCACCTTGCGGGCCCGGATATCGGCTTCTTCCTTGAGCTGTAGCTCAAGTTCCCGTGCGCGGCGAGCGACATCTTGGGCGACTTCTTGCTCGACCTGTTGCATCAGGCGGGCGCCCGCCTCTTCGGCGGACATCCCGGCGATACGTTCCAGGGTGCGTTGCTGGTCTTGCTGCGCGTGTTCGAGCTGCGCTTTGATTTGCTCGCTGTCTTTCTCGCGCGCCTGGATCTTGCGTTCCCGGCTGTCCAGCGCCTCGATCTTGCGGTCGAGGGTTTCTTCCTTGCGCTGGAGCCGCTGCTCCATGGTCTGGAGCTGGATGCGCTGTTCGCGGAACTCGGTTTCGATCTCGGTGCGCATCCGCAGTCGCTCTTCCTGCGCTTGCAGCACCATCTCTTTTTGCCGGGTCCGGGCGTCTTCCTGGGCGCGTTGCGTCTCCTCTTGTGCCTGACGGATACGGTCGGCCGCGTCTTTTTCGACGAGAGCGACTTGTTGGTGGGTGGCGGCCGCCGTCTTTCGGGTGAGGTAGACCGCTATCCCGATGGCTTCCACCACCAGCAGTAACACGGTGATACCCCACCAGATGAGATCTGGCATCTGTGACTCCTCCTATGCAGTTTTTAAGGTTCGATGGACTAAGGCGGTGATAACGAAGCAGGACCGCTTCCGGTCCCGAGCGGCGTATTTGCTGGATACGTGCCCGGCAGGCAAACCGGGGGCTGCCTGGGGTGCCGGCCCTGACTACATACGAACCCGTTGCCGCCCCGCCGACGGTAAGGCGTGGCAGCATGATTTGGCTACCATGATATACCCTTTGTATACGCCTGTCAAGATGGTGATTTTGTCCCAATTTCGAACAATCCCGGCCTGGGGCCACCGGAAAGATCGCGACATTTGACAGCCGCAGCCTGCTTCGTATAATATTCGCCTATGTCCCGCCCAGTTTGCCTGCCTGCCGCGGCGGATTCGGGACAGCCCTAAACCTCCATTGTGCGGCGATCTGACGACCCGGTTCTATCACAGGGAAGGAGCAACGAAGAACAGAATGAAGGGACCCCTACGAATCCGGCGACGGGCACTCGCCGCACTGGCGCTGATGGCCTTACTGGCGCTGTCCGTGCTCGATCTGTCCGGCATGACCCAGCCGGGCCTGGCCGCCGGCGCGCTTGCTAGCGCGCCCCGCGGGCCGGTCACGATTGCGCCCGAGGTCTTGCGCGCCACGGCGAATGGCGGCAGCACGCCGATCGTCATTCTGCTGGCCGAGCAGGCCAACCTGAGCAACGCATATAATATGCGCGACGAGGATGCACGCGGATGGTTTGTCTATAACACCCTGCGCGATACGGCGGCCCGCACGCAGGGGCCGCTCCAGGCGTTTTTGCGTGCCCAGGGCCGCACCTACCAGTCGTTCTGGGTGGCGAACGTCATTATGACTACGGGCGACCGCGCCCTGATCGATGCGCTGTCTGCCCGTGACGATGTGCGCGCCATCGAGTCGAACGCGAACTTCCCGGCGATCAGCGATCCGGTGCAGGCCCCGGAAGTCAAGACCAC
>JAICKM010000082.1 GCA_025927935.1 Chloroflexia bacterium
AGCCGGTAGGTCTGGTAGGCGCCGACCTTCTCGCTGGGGCCGAGTGTGTAGTCGGTGAGCGCCAGCACCTGGTCGATCAGGCTCTCCAGGTTCGGGTTCTCCAGGATGCCCTGCAAATCGGCGGGGATATTGGCCTTGCCCGCCAGCTCATGCAGGCCGGTGGTGTCCATCTTATAGGCGATCTTGTGGCTGGAGTCATAGGCCCAGATGTTTGTGCCGTCAAAGAGGGCGAAGGCGCCGTTGTACTCGGCATGATTGCTCGACAGCAGTTGGACCTTCAGCAGGTTGGGCTTCTGGTACCAGAGTTCGGCCTGGATCTGGCCGTTCATGTCGGAGAGATGCGTGCCGCCCAGCGTGGCGTTGGCCGCGTCGCCCTTGACCTGCCCGCTCACCGTCACCACCAGGTGGGCGCTGTTCGTGTTGGCGGCGGTATCGCGCATGTGCTGCACAATTTCCTGCGCGGTGACTTGCTGGCCGCACCCGGCCAGCGCCATGGACGCCACCATCAGCAGAGCCGCGAAGACTAAGAGCCGTTTCATCATCAGGTTCCTTTCGCATGGGGCACGCCCCCGGCGTGCTGCGTGATTGCTCATTACCCCTATTGTAACACCGCGATATGACAGGGCGCCCCCCGGCAATGTTACAGCATGTTACAGCGAAACCTGCGCCCGGCTCTTGACATTGTTTATCAATGCGGTACAATTTACTTAGCTGGGGCGCGGGACCTGTGTCACGCCAACTTGGCGGGCGGAGATCGACCATGGTCAAGTGTCGTTACCCGGATTGTGATGGAGAGTTGGAGCTGGGCGCGCCGTTTTGCGATGAATGCGGGCGATCCCAGGCTCCGGCGCAGGTAGCCGCCGCGACCGCCGGGGCGCAAGTGCGGCTGCAAATACAAGCGAACACGCTGGCGGCGCCCACCATGACGGCCCGACCGCAGGCGCCGCCGCGCGCCACGCGCCCCGTGCCCGTTGCCCCCGCGCGGGAGCCGACGATCCCGGTGCCGCTGGCGCTGGGCTTTGGCCTGCTGCTGCTGGTGCTCTTCCTCGGCATTATGGGCGCCCTGGCTATCGCCATTGTCACATCGCCGCTGATTCCCTTGCCGGCCACGCCCACGCCCCAGGCGCTACCCGGTGGCGGCCTCGCGTTCCCGCCGGTGGCCGCCCGTCCGTCCCTTCAGGTTGCCGCCGGGCTAACGGTGGCCGGGGCGGCCAGCGGCAGCCACACGGTCACGGTCGTGCCCGCGCCGGGCGCGCTGTCCAGCGCAATCGTGCCGCCGTGGGCGCTGACGATCTCGCGCACAATGGCGAGTCCCAGCCCGCTGCTGCCGGTCGCCCGCGCGGACGTGCCGCCCGGCGCGCCGTTGCCCTGGTAGTACGGCTCGAAAGCCCAGCGGCGCGTCTGCGCGTCCATCCCCTCGCCGTCGTCCCGCACCGTCAGCACCGCCTGGGCGGCGTGCGCCCGCACACCGACAGTGATATGCCCGCCGGGCGGCGTATGGCGTAGAGCGTTGTCCAGCAGATTGACCAGCACCTGGCGCAGCCGGTCGGGATCGCCGCGCACCACCACGGCGGCCTCGGCGGGATCAGGCGCCTGGAGCGCGACGCCCAGGCGCCCGGCGCGCCCGGCGAACAGCGCACAGGTCGTCGCACCCAGTGTGCCCAGGTCGATAGGCCGCGGATCCAGCGTGGCGGCGGTGCGGCCCCGGCTGATCGCCAGCATTTCCTCCACCAGCCGGCCCAGGCGGGCGGCTTCGGCCTCGGCTGCCGCCAGCGCGGCGGCCTGTTCGGGCGGTGCCGTGTCGCTGAGGTTCGCCAGCACCGTGCGCAACGCCGTGAGGGGCGTGCGGAGTTCGTGGCCCAGGCGGCGCAAGATCGCCGCCCGGCCCTGCTCCAACTCGCGCAGCCGCGTGATGTCGCGCAGCACGCAGACCGCGCCGCCCGCCTGGTCGCCGATGGGCGTGGCGACGACCAGCAGCACATGGCCTGCCGCCTGGATCTCCGCTTCGACCGGCCCCGCATGCGCGCGCCCCGGCGCCCGGCCCATCGCCTTGCGCCAGAGATCGCCGATGCCCGCCGTGTTCGCTGTCTCGCGCATCGTCTCGAGCGACGCATCGCGCGGCACGCCGAGCATCTCGCGGGCCGCCGGGTTCTCCAGTGTCAGCGTGCCGGCCTCGTCGCAGGCCAGCACGCCGTCGGTCAGGCTCGCCAGCAGGGCGGCCAGCCGCGCTTGCTCGCCACGCGCCTCGGCCAGCAGGGCGGCCAGCCGCGTCGCCATGTGGTTGAAGCTTTCACCCAGCGCGCCGACTTCGTTGCGCGGCAGCCTCACCGCCCGGCGGCTGAGGTCGCCGCCCGCAATGGCCGTGGCCACCGCCTCCAGGCGACGCACTGGCTGGGCGATACTGCGCGACAGCAGCAGCCCGGCCCCGGCGGCCAGGACGGCGGCCAGCGCGGCGGCCACGGCAAAGGCCCGTCGCAACCGGGTCAGGATGGCGTCGATATCGGCGCGTGATTGCGAGACTTCCACCACGCCGATAGTGCCCGGCTGCCCCGCGCTGCCCGCGCCGGCAATGGGCTGCGCCGCGTAGATCAGGCCGGGATTGTCCTCGACGGGGCGGGTCAGAGAGAGGA
Organism: Chloroflexia bacterium; assembly: GCA_025927935.1. The sequence continues at coordinate 2,631 of JAICKM010000082.1, forward strand.
TGCTGGGCGGGAACAGGGCCACGGTGGCCCGGCTGGGCCGGATGCGCGTGCCGCTCTGGTCCGCGGGGAGCGCCGCCAGCAGTGTGCCGTTGGCCGAGAAGACGCGCACCGTGCGTTCGCTCCCGCCTGCGTGGGGCAGCGTCGTGGCGATGATAGGGGCCAGGGCCACCAGGTCGTCCTCGCGGCTGACCGCCCGCTGCAAAAATGCCGCGTCGTCGGCGGCATAGGCGCTGAGATCCTGGCGGCGCGTTTCCAGCAGCGTGTTCTCCACGCTGAAAAAGAGTGCGCCGCCCAGCAACAGCAACAGCAGCAGCACGCTGACCAGGTAGAGCGCGGCGATGCGCAGGGCCATGGCCGCCTCCTAGCCCCGGATGCGGTAGCCGATGCCGCGTTCCGTCTCGATGGGATTGGCGGCGGGGTCGATGGCCGCCAGCTTTTCCCGCAGGCGGCGGATATGCACATCCACGGTGCGTGGATCGTAGAACTCGTCGTTGCCCCAGACGCGGTCGAGCAGGATCGCGCGGGTGAAGACCTGGCCGGGGTGCGCAACCAGCAGTGCCAGCAGATCGAACTCGCGCGGGCGCAGATCGAGCGGTTGCCCGCGGTAGTGGGCGCTACGCCGGGCGCTATCGACGACCAGGCCCCCGGCGGGCGGCGATGCGCCCGCCGTAGCGGCGTCGCCGGTCCCGGTTGCCGTCAACGCCGCCTGGAGGTTGCGCACTTCCGCCATGCGCCGCAGCAGCGCCCGCACCCGCGCCACCAGTTCGCGCGGGTTGAACGGCTTGACCACGTAATCGTCGGCCCCCAGCTCCAGGCCGACGATCTTGTCCACATCATCCGTCCGCGCCGTCAGCAGGATCACCGGCAGGCCGGACCCGGCCTGGCGCAGCCGGCGCAACACCTCGAAGCCGTCCAGGTCGGGCAGCATCAGGTCGAGGATCAGGCAATCGGCGGCCAGCGCCGGGGCGCCGCGACCGAGGAGCAGATCGAGAGCCTCCTCGCCGGTCGCAGCGGCGCTGACATGGAACCCTTCGCGCGTGAAACGCTCCTGCAGCGCGTCACGGATCGTCGGTTCGTCGTCCACCAGTAAGATACGTTGCATTGCCGGAAGGCGCCCCTCACTGGATGGCGAAGGTCACCACCTCGTCTTTCGTCGAGCTAATGCCGTGCAGATGGAAGGTCCAGTTGCCCGGCTGCACTGAACTGAACACCTCGTTCGGCACGATGGTCAGTGTCACCTGCCCGGAGCCGTTGGCCGTCAGCGTGCGCCCGCCGTTCGGGTACCAGAAGCGCCCCGCCGGGTCCACGAACCAGTTGACCACCTGCTCGCCTGCTTGCAGGCCCGTGCCGGTAAAGGTAAAGCTCGTCGTCTTGCTGCCGGCCGTCGGGTTGGCGGTCAGCGGTCCCTGTGCCGGGGGCGGCGGGGCGGGCGTATTGGTCGCCGCGGGTGGCGGGGGCGGCCCCGGCGTATTCGTCGCGGGCGGCGGCGGCGGCGGCGCCGGTGTGTTCGTGGCCGCGGGCGGCGGCGGGGGCGGCGGGGGTGGCGGGGGCTGGCCGCCGGGAGTCGCCGTGGCCGTGGCCGGGCCGGGCGGCACTACGAAAGTCGGCGGCGGTGGCACCGGTGTGCCTTGCGGCGGCAATCCGCCGCCAATCGGGGCCGGGCTGCCGGTCTTGCCGTAGAGCCACTGATAATAGTGCGTGCCCACGTTCGCCATCTGCACATCCCACGGCGCGCGATAGCTGGGGATGTAGATCAGGGCGCGCCGCTCGAAAAGCTGGATCAGCACGTCGGTCGGCTTGCCCGCCGCCTGCACGCGCGCCCAGAACGGCTCGCTGATCGGGTAGCCGATGGTGAAGATCCAGTTCAGCACCGGGCGGTCGACCGTCAACTGGCCGTCCACGTTCACGGTGCCGGCCTGGTTCATAAACTCCCAGATCGCGGAGGGGATGTTGTGGCCGAAGATGTCGTTATACGCGACGATGCGGCCCCCCGCATCCTGGCTCTTGCTCGCATCCACGCCCACCTGGCCGGCCCGGTTGATCGTGGACGTGACCTGCGCCCCGATCTGCTTGGGCGCGCGGTTGTTATTGTTCAGCGAGCTTACGCCGCGGAAGCTGGCATAAGTCGGCGCGCGGGGGTCGTTGGCGTCCCCGGCTACGACGATCTCCGCCGGGGTGCGCGTGGTGAACTGGGCATCGCCCACTTGCTGGCGCCCCGACACCATATCGACCACCAGCAGGCCCGTGGTGACGTACCAGGGGCTGGTCGGGTCGCCACCGGGGTTGTTGATCTCCATGCGCGCTTTGTCGAAGTACTGCACCACGCGCATGCCGCCGGGCGCCTGGGCGTAGGGTTCCATGCCGGCCACGCCGGGTCCCGGCCCCCAGTACCAGGATCGGTTCGTGACCTGGCCGCTGCGGACCAGCACGTCGGTGCGGTTCCAGAGCCGGGCGAAGACCGTGGCGGCGAAGGCGGGCTGGGCTTGCTGCGCCTGGGCCGGGCCGGTCCCGGCGAAGAGCGCCGCCAGGGGACTCAGCAGCAGGGCCAGGAGCGCCAGGACCACGGGTTTTCTCAACATACGAGCCAACTCCTTCCGCCCCCGCCGGGCAGGGGCCTAGCACGGATCACCGATTCAGAATTATGTCAATGATAGCACAGGCTCCTCCGGATTACAATAGCCTGCGGCCAGGGCCGCTTGCGGACTGCCATGTGTAGAATACCTGCGACAGACAAGGCGCCATACCGGCTAAACGCATCCGGCGCCCGGTATCCGGTAGGGGATCGAGTTCGCCGGGCGGTCGGCGGCATGGCGGCCCAACAAATGCTTTGCTCCCAGTACTGTGTAGCCCGCGCAGGCAGGCTACACGCTCCTAACCCGCCCCTTGCAGGCGGCGATCTCCCCCTTCCCGCGCCGGGAAGGGGGCCGGGGGGTTAGCCCCGTCTCGCTGGGACCGGTTGCTACCGTCCGAAGCTTTGTGCTATAATCATAAGCTATCGCAGCCGGCTTTGGCTGAGTGCCGCTTGCTACTGTTGTCTGAGGAGAATTAGATGCCTGATACCGCCGTTTATCGGCAGCGCCTCGAAGCCGAGCGCGCCCGCCTGCTGGAAGATCTCCACCGCTTCGATGTGGAAGTGACGGAGAGTGCGGACGACCTGGACCCGACGCGTGGGGGAGTGGGCAACCACATGGCCGATGACGCCAGCATCATGTTCGAAGAAGAGAAGTTTGTCGCGCTCCGCCGCAATACCGAGAAGATGCTCGAACAGGTGGACTTGGCGCTGGAGCGCGTCGCCGAGGGCACCTACGGCATCTGTGCCAATTGCGGCAAGCCCATTCCCCAGGAGCGGTTGGAGGCGCTGCCCTCCGCCACGCTCTGCGTCAACTGCCAGCAGCAGCTGGAAAGTGCATCCTAGCGTGGATGTGCGTAATCCACCGGCTCCGGCGAATGCCGCGGGCGACCCGGCCCCGGCGGCCCTAGCTTCGGGCGCGGAGGCGGCGCGCCCGCGGATGACGCTGGCCGCGCGGTTGCGTGCGGTGCTGCCCTTGCTGGCCCTGGCCGCCCTCATTCTGGTTGCCGACCAGTTGACCAAGCTCTGGATCGTGTCGGCCATTGGCCGGGGTGCGCCGTCGCACGAGATCGACATTATCCCCGGTTGGTTCGTGTTCCAGTATGTTGAGAACACCGGTGCGGCGTTCGGCATGTTGACCAACGGTAGCTGGCTGCTGGCGTTTATCGCAGCGGCGGTGGTGGTCGGCATTGTCGTCATGGCGCCACGCATGCAGCAAGAGGCGGCCGCCGGCCTGGCCCGCTGGCAGATGTTGCTCAGTCTGGGCCTCGTGCTGGGTGGAGCGGTGGGCAACCTGGCCGACCGGCTCACCCGCGGCTATGTGGTCGATTTTATCCTGGTGCCCCCCGCCCAGGTGACGCTCGGCGGCACGCTCTACCACTTCCCCAATTTCAACGTAGCCGACAGCGCCATTACCGTCGGCATCGTGCTCCTGCTGATCGGCCTGTTCTTGGCCGGGGAGCGCAAGTAAGGCCCCGGCGCGGCTCCCTGCCATGCCCGAGTTCACCGCCATCGTCACCCCGGATCAGGCCGGCGAGCGCCTGGACCGGATGCTGCCCCTGCTGGGCGGCGAACTCTCCCGTTCCTACGGCCAGCAATTGATCGCCGCGGGCCAGGTCCTGCTGAACGGCCGCCCCGCCCGTGCCTCCCAGAAGCTGAAGGCCGGCGACACCGTCCAGGTCACGGTCCCTGCTGCCGCGCCCACCACCGTCGAAGCCCAGCCGATGGACCTGCGCGTGGTCTACGAAGACGCCGACGTGCTGGTGGTGGATAAACCGGCGGGCCTGGTCGTGCATCCCGCGCCCGGCCACCCCAGCGGCACGCTGGTCAATGCCCTGCTGGCCCACACCGATCAGCTCTCGCTGCACGGCGATATCCGCCCCGGCATCGTCCACCGCCTCGACAAAGATACCAGCGGGCTGCTGGTCGTGGCCCGCACGGATGCCGCGCACACCCATCTGGTGCGCCAGCACCAGGCGCGCACCATGGACAAGCAGTACCTGGGCCTGGTCCTGGGCCAACCGCAGCCGCCCACCGGCCTCATTGACGCGCCCATCGCCCGCGACCCGCGCGACCGCAAGCGCCAGGCCGTGCTGGCGACCGGACGCCCGGCCCGCACGCGCTACACCACCGAAGCGATCTATTATCCCGGTCACAACCTGGAGACCTGCGCCCTGCTGCGTTTGCGCCTGGAAACGGGCCGCACGCACCAGATCCGCGTCCACATGGCCTACATCGGCCACCCGATTCTCGGCGATGCGGTCTACGGCGCGCGGACCCTGCGCGCGGCGCGCGCCCTGGGCCTGGAGCGCCAGTTCTTGCACGCAACCGCCCTGGCCTTCGACCTACCGTCGTTGGGCCGGCGCGTGGCCTTCACCAGCCCCTTGCCGCCCGACTTGGCCGCCGTCCTGGCCCGGTTGGCGCTGCCCGGTTCTTGACTCTATGCCCTTAAGGAGCTTTATGCGTATCTTGATCACCGGCTCCAGCGGCCAGATCGGCACCAACCTGGCCCTGCGCCTCCTGGCTGACGGCCATCAGGTCTTCGGCGTCGATAAGCGCCTCAACACCTGGACCGAGGCTTTCCGCTACATCTTGCAGGACCTCAGCGGCCATTACCCCGCCTATCCCACCGGCATAGGCGGCGTCGATTACCCGCCCGCCGATGTGGTGGTCCACCTGGCCGCCCACGCCAAGGTGCACCAATTGGTGCGCTATCCGCACCGCGCGCTCGAAAACATGATCATGACCTTCAACGTGCTGGAGTATTGCCGCCAGACCGGCACGCCGATCATCTTTTCCAGCAGCCGCGAGGTCTACGGCGACATCCATCGCTTCAGCACCGAGGAGACCAGCGCCGACTTCGCCTATACGGAGAGCACTTATTCGGCCAGCAAGATCACCGGCGAGGCGCTGATCTACTCGTATGCGCGCTGCTACGGGCTGCGTTACCTGGTCTTCCGCTTCAGCAATGTCTATGGTCGCTATGACAACGACATCGCGCGCATGGAACGGGTGATCCCGCTGTTTATCCGCCGCATCAGCCGCGACGAGCCGATCACCATCTACGGCCCAGAAAAAGTGCTCGACTTCACCTACATCGACGATTGCGTGGGCGGCATCGTGCGCGGTATCACGGCCCTGGCGAGCGGGCAGGTGGGTAATCAGACGATCAACCTGGCCTATGGCGAGGGCAACACGCTCATCCGCATGGCCGAACTGGTCGGCGCCGCCCTGGGCCATACGCCGCGCATCACCGTTGCGCCGCCGCTGCTCGGCGAAGTCACCCACTATGTCGCCAACATCGGCAAGGCCCACGAACTGTTAGGCTACACACCCCAGGTGCCGCTCGATGAAGGCATCCGCCGCGCGGTCGCCTGGTCCCGCGAGTGGGCCGCCGCCCACCCTGGCGCCGACGCGCTCACTGCCGCCGCGGGCGCCGAAGGCAGCACCGCGCTCGGCATCGGTTACAAGCAAGAGGTGGAATCCGCGGACGACTACCCGGCGGAGTAAGCTTCCAGCCCATTCCGCCCCGATCCAGATTCCGCCCGCGATGCGCCGTTATACAGGCGCCGGGCGGTGGGGATGTGATCCCCTATGAGACCGGCCCCGCCATCCCCCGCTCCGATTCCGGGGCGGGAGCATTACCTTCCCACCCTGTTTGGCACGATAAAATAACTCCATGTTCCCCATGACCGGGGCAGGCAGGCTTGTCACGATCAATAGTCTTGCAGGTTCGTGCTCGGCGATTAGGCAGGCCCTCTATTGCAACAAACAACACATATTCATTCAATTGTAAGTTCTTCCAGAACACGAAAACGAACAAATTTACATCTTCACGGACCGCAAATACTACAATATATTAGCACACGTCGGAATCGGTCTGCGAACTATTGATTCAAGCGCCAAGGCGGATATAATAGTACTAGTTTCCACCGGCAATGAAGGGTGATGCATACGATTTGCCTCCGTGTCTAGCCAACAGCCAGCATCGCCAGCATGATTGGTGTGCATTGCGGGGATAGCGCATGGGTGGAAGCCGCCCGATCCTCGGGCGCTGTGCTGTGACTAGATCTGATTTCTTGTGACCACTCGTACCTCAGCATTCGCCCATTTCCTGAGCAACTGACCGGATCTAGGAGCGGTAGAGACCTGCATCCGGCATAATCTTATATCGGATTCCTGTTACTCGGGGTGGTTGTAGTCCTTGTGCCCGGATTCTATGCGCGCACTACAACTATGCCCGGCGCGGGCCTGGGCCGAACGCGCTCTTGCTTTCGCCAACTCACGGTTTGAACGCTCGGAATCGGTGTTCAGCACGCGGAGTAGCCTGGCCGCCGCGCCCCTTACCTCCGGCAGCCGGGAGCTAAGGACTTACATCTCATGCCGCTCATGCCGCTCATGCCGCCACGCAGTCTCAGGCGCTTTTTGTGTGCTGCCCTCCTTGCCGGTTGCAGCCTGATCAGCGTCGCGCAGGCCCAGGAAGCCGTTCCCAATCCCCCTGAAGCTGCGGGGGCCCGCTCCCTTGACCTGACCGTGATCCCGGTCAGCGTCGGAGAGATCGCCGTCCAGTGGACGCCGTTAGATCCCGGTGTGGTAGGCTACACGCTGTGGCGCGACGATCAGGTGCTGGGCACGGTGGATGGGCGGACCCTTAGTTACCGCGATACCGCCGTGCAGCCGGCGACTCATTACCAATACCGGGTCACGGCTATGGGCTTGGGAGTCACGACGCTGGCGGACTCACCCGCGGTCGGCGTGCGGACGCCCGCGTGGCCCCCGCTGCCTGACACCCTGCCGCCGGCTGCCCCCGACGACATGGATGCGGTCAGTACCGCCGCGGGCATCCTGCTCGACTGGTATCCGGGCGCCGACGATACCGACGTGACCGCGTATGAGATCCGTCGCAATGGGCAGATCCTGACCCTCGTCAACAACGGCACCCTGCGCTATATTGATCGCCAGGTCGAACCGGCCACGGTCTACACGTACACCATTGACGCCGTGGACACGGTCGGGCGGCGCTCTGACCCATCCCCGGCGGCCACGGCGCGCATGGTGGGCCGGCCGGTCCCGGCGCTGCCCACGGTGGTCGTGCCCCCGGCAGCCGTTCGCTCCGCGGGCTTCGCCGCGGAGTTGCGGCGCTATCCGTACCTGACCGACGTGGTCGACACTTACGCCACGGTCAACTGGGCTACCGATAATTCCGGCAGCACCGCCAGCGTCACCTGGGGCCAGGTCGGCAGCGACTCCTGCGCCGCCCATTCCGCCACGGCGACCAAAACCAGCATGACCGTCAACGGCGTCACCGAATACCAGTGGCAAGCTGAACTGGCGTTGAGTGCCAACACCCAGTATTGCTATCGGGTATATCTCGGTAACACCGACCTGCTCGGCTCTGACCCCTCACCCCACTTCTGGACCCAGGTCCCGGCGGGCGGCAGCACCCCCTATTCGTTCGCTGTGTTCGGCGATTGGGGCAATGTGGACGAGACCGGTGCCAATCCCGACCAGGCCAACGTGATGGCCCAGATCGCCGCCAGCGGCGCCCGCTTCGCCTTCACTAGCGGCGACAACGCCTACCCCTCCGGCAGCCAGAGCAACTACGGTGACCTGACCCAGAGCGGCTCCGGCCTCAGCGGCGTCTTCGGCCCCGCCTTCTGGACAGTGGCCGGGGCGACCATTCCGCTCTTCCCGGCCACCGGCAACCACGGCCTTTCGCGCTCCGATACCAACCACCCCCATTTGCTCAACTGGCCGCAGGACCGCGCTGTCAGCACTTCTAACGGGCGGTACGTCCGCGACGCCTACTGCTGCGTCAACGGCTCGGCTCCGGCCAGCTATCCGAGCGCCTGGTATGCCTTCGACGCCGGGACCGCCCGGTTCTACGTGCTGACCGCCGCCTGGGCCGACGGCAACACCGGTTCGGGCAGCGCCTACCAGAATGACCACGACGCCCACTGGACGCCGAGCAGCGCCGAGTACCAGTGGTTGGAGAACGACCTGGCAACGCACGATGCCGCAGTGAAGTTCGCCATCTTCCACTACCCGCTCTACTCGGATAACAGCAGCGAGACTTCCGATCCCTTCCTGCATGGCCCGGACAGCCTGGAAGGGCTGCTGAGCCGCTACGGGGTGGATATTGCCTTCAACGGCCACGCCCACCTGTACCAGCGCAACTTCGCTTCGGGGCCGGACGGCCTGATCAGCTACGTCACCGGCGGTGGCGGAGCCAAGGTCGAGCCGATCAGCCACTGTAGCGCGCTCGACGCCTACGGCATCGGCTGGAGCTATTCGGCGAACGGCGGCGCGGGCGGCGGCAGCGCCTGCGGCAGCGCCGCCCGGCCCACGTCCCGCGATCAGGTGTTCCACTTCCTGCTGGTCACGGTCAACGGCACGCAGGTCACGGTAGCCCCCACCGACTCCCAGGGCCGCACCTTCGATGTGCAGACCTATGACTTCGGCGCGAACCCCGGTACTCCGTCGCCAACCCCAATCGTGACCAACACGCCAACCCCGACGGCCACCGGCACCCCCCGCGCGACGGCGACGATCACGCCCGGCGCGACATCAACGGCCACCAGTACACCTAGCCCGACATCAACAGCGACGAGCACGCCCAGCGCGACGCCAACTGATACACCTACCCGAACGCCGACCCGTACACCCAGCCCGACGGCGACGGCGAGCAACACGCCAACTCGTACACCGAGCGCGACGGCGACGGCGAGCAACACCCCAACCCGGACGGCGACCCGCATACCGAGCGCAACGCCGACCAACAGGCCCACCCGTACACCCCGTGTAACCCCGGCGGCGACCAACACGCCGTCGCATACGCCCACCCATGTTCCGACACAGGCGCCTACATTCACGCCGACCCGTGAAGCCACGATTACACCCACCGTTGCTCCCTCGCGCACGGCGGAACCGACCGCTACCCCCTTCCCACCGGCCTGTACGCTCAACTTTGTCGATGTGCCGGCGAGCAATCCCTTCTATCGCTATATCACCTGGCTGGCCTGTCGCGGCTATGTGAGCGGCTACTCCTGCGGAGCGGCGGACGAGTCCTGTCCGGGAACCTACTTCCGGCCCAGCGCCGATGTGACGCGCGGGCAATTGCTGAAAATGGTCGTCAACGCAGCGGGCTGGCCCGCCGCCACCGGCGGGCAAACCTTTGAGGATGTGCCGCCCGGCAGCCCCTTCTATCCATTCATCGAGACCGGGGCACGCCAGGGCATCATTGCCGGGTACACCTGCGGCCGGTCTGGCGAACCGTGCGTGGCGCCCTTCAACCGGCCGTATTTCCACCCCAGTAGCAGCATTACCCGCGGTCAGCTCAGCAAAGTCCTCACGCTGGGGCGGAGCTATCCGCTTCCGGACCACCCCACGCCCACTTTTGCCGACGTGCCGCTGGGGCATCCGTTCTATCCCTACATCGAGGCGCTGGTGGCGCAAGGCATCATCAGTGGCTATACCTGTGGCGGGCCTGGCGAACCCTGCCCGGCCCGCTACTTCCGGCCCGATGCGAGTGCCACACGAGCGCAGGTCAGCAAGGTCGTTGCCGGCGCTTACGCCACGCCTTATCGCGCTGCCGGCGAACATTAACCGGCTCATCCGCACGAGGCGCCAGGGACGCGACGCACTTTCCCCCTTCCCGCGCCGGGAAGGGGGGCAGGGGGGTTAGGCCGGCCTGCGCAGGCGGTGCAAGAACAGCGTTGTTGCGCGGATGCCGTCGTAGATATTGGCGAGGCACATCTTCTCGTTCGGTGCGTGCAGGTTGTCGTCGGGCAGGCCAAAGCCGAGCATGACGGTCGGCGCGTGCAACCGCTCCATGAACAGCGAGACAATGGGGATTGAGCCGCCCATGCGCGTGTAGACGGCGGGCTTGCCGAACGCTTCGCGCAACGCCTCGCCCGCCGCCTGCATGATCGGTGTATTCGGGTCCACCAGCACCGGCGCGCCGATGTTGAGCGCCCGCACCGTGACGCTTGCGCCCGCCGGGCAGAGTTGCTCTACATAGCGGGTGAACGCTGCGAGGACCTGGGTGGGATCCTGGTCGGGCACCAGGCGCATACTCACCTTGGCGCGGGCCTGCGCCGGGATGATCGCTTTACTGCCTTCGCCGGTGAAGCCGCCCCAGATGCCGTTCACGTCGAGCGTGGGTCGTGCCCAGGTGCGCTCCAGCACCGGGAAGCCCGCTTCGCCCACCAACGCGGAGGCCCCGATTTCTTGTTCCCGATATGCCGTCTCGTCAAAGGGCAGCGCGGCCCACTGTGCCCGCTCGGCGTCGGACGGCATGCGGACCGAATCATAGTAGCCAGGGATGGTGATCCGGCCTTCGGCGTCTATCAGCGCGTCGCAGATCCGGCAGAGTGCGTGGATGGCATTGGGCGCCGCGCCGCCGTACAGCCCGGAGTGAACATCGTGCCGCCCGGTGGTCACGGTGACTTCGGTGAACAGCGCGCCGCGCAGCCCTACGCCGATCGTCGGCTGCCCCGGCGCGAACATCGGGCTATCGCTGATCAGCACGGCATCGCAGCCTAACTCGTCCGCGTGCGCCTGCACATATTCCTCAATGCTCTTGCCGCTCGTCTCCTCTTCGCCCTCGATCAGGAAGCGCACATTCACCGGCAGCGTGCCGCCATCCCGCAGCAACCGCGCGACCGTCTTCATATGGATGAAGACCTGGCCTTTATCGTCCGCCGCGCCCCGCGCATAGAGATTGCCGTCGCGCACGGTTGGCTCGAAAGGCGGACTCTGCCAGGCGTCAAGCGGGTCAGGCGGCTGCACATCGTAGTGCCCGTAGATCAGGATGGTCGGCTGGTCCGGGGCGTGGAGCCAGTCCGCGTAGACCAGCGGGTGGCCGTTGGTCGGAATCACGCGGGCATGGTCGAGGCCCGCGCGGCGCAGGAACTCGGCGACCCAGGTCGCGGCGCGTTCCATGTCGGGCCGGTGCTCCGACAGCGTGCTGATCGAGGGGATGCGCAGGAACTCGCCCAGTTCGGCAACTATCTCCTGTTGCTCGTCGCCGGTTAGATCGTCATTAGTGCGGGTTGTCATGAACAGTTTCCTCGTTTTCGTTTGGGATTCTCGGTTAGCGCAACACCACGTCGATGCCGCCCGGATTACGCAGCACCTGGACCGTGGGCGGCGCGCCCGGCCCGCTGCGCGCGATGAGCAGGTCCACCGTGTGCCGCCCCACGCGCAGGTTGCGGATCTGGACCTGGTGCAGCGTGTCGGGGAAGTACGGTGCCAGGCGCAGGATGCCCGTATTGGCGTCGGCGTCGAGGCCGAGCATGGTCTGGAACAGGTGGATCATCGTGCCCGCGGCCCAGGCTTGCGGGCTGCACGACACCGGATACTCCGCCGGGATATTGTAGTAGCGCAGGTCGCGGGCGAAGCCGCAATAGAGTTCGGGCAGGCGCAAATAGCGGAAGTGCAGCGCCGCGTCGACACTGGCGTTGAGCACCCGCACTGCGCCGTCCGTATTCCCGCGGCGCAACATCCCCGCGGCGATGATGGCGTTGTCATGCGGCCAGTCCGAGCCGTTGTGATAGCTCATCGGGTTGAAACTGGGGTGCGTGCTGCTAACCGTGCGGATACCCCAGCCGCATTCCAT
>JAICKM010000372.1 GCA_025927935.1 Chloroflexia bacterium
ATCGTCAGGTGAGCGCGGCTTTCATCGGGGATGGGCGGGCTGTCGGGGGTGCGCTGCTCCCAGGCAGACAACTCTACCAGCAGCCCGACGAGTTCCAACAGTTCGTCCGCGCCGATACGCGTTTTGCTGCCGCTGGGCGCCGGGGCGCCGGGCGGTCGTACCTGCCGGTCGAGCCACCCGTCGCCGCGAACCGTGAGAATGCTACCACCCCACAGCCCGTGCATGTCATCATACGTGACGCACAGATCGGCAGGCACTTGTCGGGATGCGAGTATCTCCGTCAGTTGCTCGTTCATATCGGTAGCGGGGATCAGCCCATTCCTTTCGGGGTTAGCGCTTGATCAGCCAGAGGAGCCACCGCCCCAACCAGCCCAGCATTCCGCGCATTGTCAACTGAATGGGCTGTGCCTCGGCGTGTGGCCCGGCCCCAATGACATGATGATGATACAGTTCCGTGGCAATACCCGCGGACACGTCCGCGGGCATAGGTAGAGGCATGCGTTTGTTGAGTAGCAAGAAGTCGATGAGATACAGCACCATCTTTGCATCGTAGAGATCGCCGGGTCCGGAATACTGGCTCGCATCCCGATTGGCGAAAGCATCTCCTACAACATAGTGAGTGCCTTCTTTGATAAACGCTAACTGATAGATACAGTACCCTGACCAGCTACGATGAATGTAAAGCGTATCCTCCTCAAGGAACATGAACCACTTATCTTCCATCTGCTCCGGAATGAAGCCCAGGGAGATCCGTTCATATTCCTGCTCGGTAAACTTGGGCTGTAGCGAAAGCTGTGAACGCTGAGCAGGCAGAGGTTTGAGGTCAGGCCAGGAGTCGCGCGTGGCTCTTTCGGATTGCAACATTCCTATTGTCGTCCTGCAAAATCGGCAACCTAACTACTTACGACCCGCCGCGCAAGTTCCGTTATTGGCAGCACGGAGCGTGCCACAAAGGGAAAGCGACGAGCGACCGGCAGGGCTGCCGGTCGCTCGCGCGTGGGGACGGCCCGCAGCCGCGTGCGGTTAGCTGCCGCACGGCGCCGCTCCGCGCCGGTTGAGTACGGATGCACCGTCACTCGGCAGCCGCCTGCTCCTCCCAGAATTCCCCGATGTTGTCGTAGATGCCCTGCGGGAAGCGCAGTTCCCGGTAGACGTTGCAGCTTGCGGGGTCGTCCGGCGTCGGGCAGATCGCGAAGTCCTGCTGCGCCTGCCATTCAAGGATGCGGTCGCGCTTGGGTGGGTTGTAGTCCTTGCCCTGCACTTGCAGGACCATGGCGCGCGCCTTGTCCGCGTCCTGGTCGGGCTGCTTCGCCAGCAGGTCGACCAGCGCATCCTCGTCCATGAAGTGGCGGGCGATCATGGCAAAGGTCAGGCGGCCATAGTGGCCGACATCCGTCCCGGCTTCCAGCGCATCCAGCAGGTGCGCCATCATCGGCGAGTCGCGCAGATTCTCGCCCGGTTCCGCGCTAGCAGCGGGTGTCATCGTCCCACGGGTGTGTTGCGATTGGCTCATTGTGTCCTCCTGTTCATACTCTCCAGCCAACGGGCTAGAATATTTGTTCTATTATTTAAAGCAGGGAGCGTGCCACAGGGGGAAAGCTGGAGCGACCGGCATGACTGCCGGTCGCTCGCTGGTGCTCGCGGCGCTTAGCCGCAGGGCGTCAGTTGTCGCACGGCGCGAAGCCGTGCCAGTTGGCGACGGTATCGCTGACTGTCTGTGTGTTGTTGGAACCGACCGCTAACTGGCGGTTGTTGATCTCCTCGCAGGACCCACCTTTCTCCACATAGTTCCAGTCACCCAGCACATATTTGTACTCGATGTTCGTGCCTTCGAGTATATCGAGGGTGATAGTCCAGTGAGTCGCGTCGACTCTGGTCATCGGCAACGCGGACGGATCCCACTGCGGGTACGGGGCGGGGAAACTGCCCGCGATGTGGACGGTGCGGCCCGTTGCGTCAGTCGTGGCGGGCACCGTGACGGTGAAGGTCACAGGGACGATCTGGGCTTGCGCCGTGGCGCTCGCCTCGTTCGAGTTGCCGGAGCGGTTGAACGAAGTGTCCTGCGCGGTCACGACATAGTAGTACGTGCTGCCGGTCGTCACCGCCTGATCGACATATTGCGCCGTCCCAGCGGCCACGTTGGCGATCTTGGTGTAGGGGCCGCCGCTGCTGTTGCTGCGCCAGACCTCGTAGCGGTACAGGTCACTTTCGCCGTTGGCGTTCCAACCAATTGTCACCGAGGAGGCGGAACTGCCCACCCTGTGCAGATTGGCCGGCGCCGCGGGGGCCGTGATGTCGCTCGACGGGTTCACCGTGAGCGCGCCGCGATCACCGGAGTCGGTGTAGGCATAGGTCCAGTGCCCACCCAGGTCGGTGCTGAAGCGCGCCAGGTACTGGAAGGACCCGGTCTGCTCCGGCGTGAAGTTCACCTTGTACTCGTCGTTGTTGCCCGCATCCGTGTTGTAGGTCATCGGCACCCAGGACCAGCCGGCCGGGTCGCTGCCGGTGGGGCCGTAGGCGAACTGCGCCAGCACGCCCGCGCCCTGGCCCGACGGGTTGGTCACGCCGTCCACCCAGACCTGGGCGTAGACGGTCTGGGACTGCTGCGCGTTGATGGTGATGGTCAGGGACGGCGGCCAGAGGTGGCCGGCCCAGCCGATGGGCGGATACGGCACCGCACTGGCCGCGTTGCTCCAGCCGCTCTCGTTGCCCGCGCTATCCAGCGCCGTGACCACATAGTAGTAGAGTTTGCTGTTCTCGACCGTGGTGTCCGTATAGATGGTGCCGGTCGCGCTGCCCACTAACTGATAGCCACCGCCGCTGAGCGGGCTGCGGTAGACGTTGTACGAGGCGGCTTGCGCGGCAGCCGACCAGTTCAGCGCGACCTGGTGGTTGCCCGCCGTGGCCGTCAGGTGCTGCGGCGCCTGCGGCGGCGTCAGGTCCTGATTCGGGCCGGCGACCAGGATCGCCGCGCCGAGGGCGGGCAAGGTGATCGTCAGTTGGCCGTTGGCCGAAGTCGCGTGCAGCGTGCCCAGGACGTCGTTGAAACTGACGCCGCTACGCAGATACCCGGCCAGCGAGATAGTGAGCGTTTGCGGGCCGGTTTCGTTGCGGTTGACGGCGACGATGCCCACCTGGGTCGCAGTGCGCATGCCATAGGCCATCGTGCGATTGGTATCGTCGGTGAGCAGGAACTTGAGCGCGCCGTCGCGGAACACCGGGTTGGCCTGGCGGATGGTCGCCAGTTGCCGGTAGTGGGCCATCATGTTCGCGTCGCCGCCCGGCACATCGGCATTCCAGGGGAACGTGCGGCGGTCGTCGGGGTCATCCGAGCCGGTCATGCCGACCTCGTCGCCATAGTAGATGGTCGGGGCGCCGGGGACGGTGAACTGCACCACCGTCGCCAGCTTGAGGCGCTGCTTGCCCAGGGCCAGGTTCGCCGCGTTGAACTCCCTGTCCTCGCGATTATACTGGCCCGGCGTCAGGCTCCACAGGATGCGCTCTGTGTCGTGGCTGTCGAGCAGGTTCATCAAGGTGTAGTAGGTCGCGTCCGGGTAATCCTCGCGGATCGAGTCGAGCTTGCGCGCGAAGAGGGACGGCGGCTCGTTGCTCGCCCCGTCGTCGGGGAAGCCCTTGTTGTCGATGGTGCCGAAGAAGCCCTGGATCGCGTTGCGGAAGCGATAGTTCATCGTGGTATCGGCCTGGTCGCCGTGGATCTTGGGCAGGACTTCGTCCTTCTTCCATAGCTCGCCGATGATCGGCGCGTCGGCCTGGGTCGTCTTCACCGCCGTGCGGAACTGCTGCCAGTAATCCGCCGGGAAGGAGCCGTCGCCCATCACGTCGAGGCGCCAGCCGCTGGCGCCGTTGTCGAGCCAGTAGGGCGCGACGCTGTTGTCGCCCTGGGCATAGACGAGATCGCGCACGGCCTGCACGCTCTTGTTAAGCACCGGCAGGCTGTCGAAGCCGAACCAGGCCGTGTAATTCATCGTGTTCGGCCCATTCGGCCCGGCGCATGGCCCGCCCGCCTGATCCTGGAAGTAGAACCAGGAGCGGTAGGGCGAAGTGACGCTTTCGCAGGCGCCCACCTGCGTGAAATGGTGGTAGCGGTCGAAGTACAGGCTGTCCGACGAGACGTGGTTGAACACGCCGTCGAGGACGATGCGCATGTTATTCTTCTGCGCGTGCTTGACCAGGTTGTTCCAGTCCGTCTGCGTGCCGAAGAACGGATCGATGTGGAAGTAGTCCTGGGTGTCGTAGCCGTGATCCGAGGCGGAGTCGAAGACGGGGTTGAGGTAGAGAACGGTCACGCCCTGGCTCTTCAAATAATCGAGCGCCTGGTCCACGCCCTTGAGGTCGCCGCCGAAGTAATCGCGCCCGCGCGGGCCTTCGGTACACGGCTGGGCTGGGTTGACATAGCCTCTGCAGTAGCCTTCCGGCAGCGCCGGCCAGAGCTTTTTGATGATCTGATCGAGCGGGTTGGTCGGATAGCTGTAGCGCGGTTCCGTGCCGGTGGGGTCGTTGTTCGAGCGGCCGTTGCGGAAGCGGTCGGGGAAGATCTGGTAGATGACCGCGTTCTTCATCCAGGAGATCGGCTGGAACTGCGGGCTGAAGACGGTGATCGGATAGCTGTTGTCGATCAGGTTGGGCGTAGGCACGCCCCAGCCGCCGTCCTTGAAGTTATCGTCGGCGTAGTAGGCGGTGGCCGTGCCGTCGGTGACGATAAAGCGGTAGTAGAGCGTGGTAAGCTGCGCCGGCGTCACAGTCGTCTGCCAGAAGTCGCAGGTATCGTTCGACAGCGCGGCATCATAGCAACTCACGTTGGCCGCGGCGATTTGGAGATTCTGGAAGGACTGGCTACTGGTCGCCGTATCGTAGAAGCGGGCGCTTACGCCGGTCACATCGTCGTGGAAGGTGCGGAAGCGCAGGGTGATCGCCGTGTTGGGGTTGACGGCGCCGCCCGGCTGCCGGTAGATCGCGTCTTGCGAGTTGTGGCCCAGGCCATTGTACTCGACGTTGTTGTCGTGACCATGGCCGGCAAGGATCGTCAGGACATGCGTGGTGGAGTTGTAGCTGAACTTCACCTGTGCGCCGTCGGACGCGACAGTGAAGGGAATGTTCGGGCCGCCGGGTGTCCCGCCCTGGCCGTAGTTCTCGTCCCAACTCTCGTTGATGGTAACTTTGGCCTCATAGCTGCCGTGCGGGATCGCGGTGGTCTCGAACGTGTAGATGCCGTCGCCGTCGATGTCCTGCAGCCAGGAGTGCAGGCAATCGGGCTGCCAGTCGCCGGAGCATCCTAGCGCGGACTGGAAGCTGCCCGGCACCGTAGCGATGACGGACGACTTATTGTCGGTGATCCAGTGGCTTTTGTGATCATAGTAGAACTTGACGGAGCTAGTCGCGCCCAGATTGAGAGGAATATTAGCCCCACCCGGCACGGCGTGCAAACCGTAGTTCTCGTCCCAACTATTATTGAGCGCCGCCTTATATTCGTAGCTGCCCGCGGGCACGGTCCACGTGCCCTGCCAGACATCATCGCCGGCATCATACGCCAGGTGCGTCGCCGCGCAGCCGGGATCCCAGTCGCCGCCGCAGCCCAACTCGCTCTGCAAGCTGCCGGCAATCGTGACGCTGGTTGGATTGGGGCTGTCGGCAAAAACCGGTGCCGCCGGGGTGCCCAGCGCGCTGCCCGGCAGGATCAGACTCAAGGCCATGATCGCCAACAGCACACGCATACTCCAATTGCGTTGCTTTATCATGCTTGCCACTCCTCCTCTGTGCAAATACCTGTCTTCGAGCGCGCCCTCAATTCCCGCCGCGCCGTGCCGGCCGGGGGCCGAACCGGGCGGCGACAAAGCCGATAGTCGTCCGGGAATCGCGGAAGAACCGGTCCTAGCCGAAAAGTACTAGGACTTAACATTCAAGTATACCGGAAATACTACCAAAAACAACAGGGCGGCGGCCATCCTTGCGAGGTTGTAACCAAAATCCCCCATGCACCGGCCCTGGCCGCCGATGCACTGCGCCGGGCGCCTGCGCCGCGGCACCCAACCGAGCGTTTTTGCCGTACCGCGTCTTTTCAAAACCAATTTGCGACAGGCCGCTACTTTTTGGCCGGCCCCGCCGTTGCCCTTTACGTAAGCCACTGCAGAGGCCCAATTCGCTTAGCTAAGCTAGATATCGTCTCATCTTGCATCACAATTCTAACTAGGAGGCAACCTACCATGCGCGGCCAACGCTCTTCTCGCCTGTCTCGGATACTGGCGTTCGCTTTACTGCTACTCACCATCGCTACCCTTAACTTGCCCGGATCGCACGCCCTGGCAGCCCCGCCGGCGCCCGGTGTTTCAATTACGCCGGTTCCCGTTACCACGATGGGCCTGCAATTCACCCCGACCCTGGTAACCGGCGCCGTCGGTGCCGGCAGCGCGGTCACCTACCGCCTGACCCTGCACAACTCCGGCCCGGAAAGCGTGCCGTTCAAGCTGGCCGTGAGCAACCCCGACGGCTGGAAGGTATATGTCAAGGCGAGCGATGTGGCGATCAAGGCCGGGGGCGACGTGACGTTGGACGTGACGGTTGGCGCGCCGGTGATGACCGCCGGCAGCAACACCACCATGACCGTGAGCGCGTTCAGCCCGACGAGCAGCGCCAAGACGCAACTCAAGCTGCAACTCCTGCGCCCGAGCACCGGGCCGTAACCCGATACACCCGGCGGGCGGGTACAGCGAGGGGGTAGCGCGAAGCTACCCCCTCGCCTATGCCGATTTTCCCCGACTCACGGCGCTGGTTACTTCGCCAGCAACGCCCGTAACTGATCCTCCACCTGGCCGCGCAGCGCCAGGTCGTTCGTGAGCAGCACCACTTTCTGGAGATCGGCGAGCGCCGCGTCGCGGTTGCCGCTCTGGCGATAGCTCAGGGCG
>JAICKM010000361.1 GCA_025927935.1 Chloroflexia bacterium
GACGCGCATGGTTGTCTATGATACCGCCGTGGTCGATCTGACCGCTCAGCTTCAGGACCCCATTGAACTGCTGTTCGGGACGCAGTTGGGCGGCGGCAATGATACCCCCCGCGCGCTGGATTACTGCCGCAGCCTCGTCCGGCAGCCGCAGGACACGATCCTGGTGCTCATCACCGACCTCTACGAGGGGCACTTGAGCCAGGAGATGATCAAGCGGGCCGGGGGGCTGGTGGCAATGGGGGTGCAGGTCATCGTGCTGCTGGCGTTGAGCGACGAGGGCGCGCCGCGCTTCGACCACGGCAACGCGGCGGCCATGACCGCCCTCGGTATCCCCACCTTCGCCTGCACGCCCGATCTCTTCCCCGACCTGATGGCCGCCGCGATTGGGCGGCAGGACATCGGGCAGTGGGCGGCGGCGCAGGGCATCGTCACCGCGCGCGGCCAGGAGCGGTGACGCGCCGCGCGTCCGGCTAGCTCTCGGCCCGCGCGACGATCTCCGTGGCGTGCGCGAGCAGGGCGGGGGAGGGCGGCTGCGGCTCGAACCAGTTCCAGGCCCGCGCCATCACCTCGTCGCGGCTTGCGAACACCGGATCGCCGGGGCGCAAGGCGGCGGCATCGGGCAGGGTGGTGGGATTGGCGGGCGCCGTGATCTGCTCGCCGGTGCCCAGGCGCACGCGAATGCCCGCGGGCGTGTTGCCCAGGACCAGGCCGCGCGGCCATTGGTAGACGATCTCCTCGTTGCGCACCGCCACGAGGTCGCCGGTGCGCGGGCGCACGCCACGCGCCACGAACGCCGCACTGGGCACAATGCTCCATTCCTCGCCGCTGCCGGTGACGACGGCGGCGGCGAATACCTGGTCCTGGCGGACCACCGCCAGGGTGATGCCGTTCGCCGTATGTTCTGCTTCCATAGATTCCTTGCTAGTCGTTTGTTCCCTGTCACTCTGAGCGGAGCGAAGAGTCTCCGTCTCGGTGCAGGAAGACGAGATGCTTCGCTGCGCTCAGCATGACAAGGAGATGGTTACTAAGGTTGCAGCTTGTTGAAGATCTGCACCCGCCCGTTCTCGCTGTCCATGACATAGATGCGCCCGTCCGGCCCCGCGGCGATGCCTACCGGGGTGCTGAATTGGCCGGGGTCGCGGCCCGCGGTGCCGCTTTTGGTGACGTGCCCGGTCGCCGGATCGAGCACATCCACCGTGTTGTGGTCGGGATCGGTCAGGTAGAGTAGCCCGCCGCTGAAGACCAGGTTGGCCGCGCCGCGCCCGCCGCCGATCTGCACCGGCCAGATACGAGTGATCACGCCGCTCGCCGGATCCACCTTGACCACGCGCTGGTGCAGGTCGGCCACGTAGATCGTGCCGTCTGGGCCGACCGCGACATCCACGGGCTGATCGAAGCGCGCGTTGGCGTCGGTGCCGCCCGTAAACTCGGCTTTCTGCTCGCCCGTGGGGGTGTACTTGACGATGCGACTGGTGCAGGTGTCGGCCACATAGACCATGCCGTCGGGACCGATCGTGAAGCCCGCAGGGCTGCACCAGCCGCCTTTCCCCACCGTTCCCAGCAACTGGCCGGCGGGCGTAAACACCTGGATGCGGGCCAGGCTAGAGTCGAGCACATAGATGTGCCCATCGGGACCAACCTCGATATCCTCCGGCGCCACAAAATCACCGGGGTCCTTGCCCTGCTTGCCCCAGGCGTGGATCAGCTTGCCGTCCTTGTCGAAGACCACGA
The DNA here is from genome assembly GCA_025927935.1 of Chloroflexia bacterium. The sequence continues at coordinate 1,732 of JAICKM010000361.1, forward strand.
CCCGCTGGTGCTCGGTATCGGCGACGTAGATGTTGCCGTCTTTGTCCACGGCGAGACCGCGTGGCGCCTTGACCTCGGTGCGCACATCCACCACGCGCTCCGGCGGGATCACCGGCGGGGCTGCCTCGACCTCGATTTGCGCGTTGCCAGGCTCGGTAATGGTGCCCGGTTCCCAGATGCCGCCCTCCGCATGGAGGTTCGCGGGGCCGAGGATGGTCTTGGGTTGGCCGGGCGGTTGCCAGTAGGCTTCCAGGTAGCCGGTGCCGCCCGCCCAGACGTAGCGTACCGAGTAGCTGTGCGGGCCGGGCGCCAGCATGATCTGGCCTTGCCCGGCGTGCGGGGTGCCGTTGCCCTTGCGATTGTCGATCACCAATTGCCCGTCGATCATCACCGTGCTGTCGCCGTTCGAGAAGATCTCGAACTGGTAGTTGCCCGCATCCTTTACGGTGAGGGTGCCGGTCCAGGCGCCGATCAGCGGGGTGCCGCCGCTCAGCGCGCTGGGCGCGTCGCGGAAGCCCAGGAAGCCGTCCACCCGCCGGCCCGTCACCGGCGGACTGTTGGGCGCCGGGGTGTCTTCCGGTAGATCGTCGAAGGGATCGCCGCTCATGGGTCGGATCTCGCCGCTCAGGGCACGCCCCGGCCCCGACCAGAGGAACTTGCGCTGGATGGCCGCCGGTTCCGAGCCGCCCGCCTGCCAGGTCACGCTCACGTGACTGGTTGCTGAGGCCAGCGTGCCGGTCAACTCGATATCATGCAGCCCGCGCGCCAGGATCACTTCGTGTTCGGGCTGCGCCGTGCCCACGCCGGTGGTCAGCACGGGAGTGCCGTCGATGACCAGGCTGCCAGGGCCGGTGCTGTCCAGCGCGAAGCGGTAGCGCCCGAAGGTGGGCGCCATGAGGTTGCCGGTCCACTTGGCTTGCACCGGGTAGGCCAGACCCTCTGGTGGGGCACCGCCGGTGCCCAGATTCGGCTCCTGGCGCTCGATGGCCGGGCCGCTGGCCGGCGTATAGGTCGCCAGCAGCACGCGCCGCGCGTCAAGTTGTTCCTTCTTCACGCGGTATGCCGTGAACAGGTGCCCGCCGTTGCCGCCCGGCGCGTAGTTGAACGGCTCCTCGATGCCGTCGGGATAGTATGCCTTGATTGTGTCCAGGTATTGCTGGTCCACGTCCCAGACCATGAAGACCACGTCGCGGTCGCCGTTGTCGATGACCGGCAGCTCGTTAGTCGAGTTGACCATGTCGCTGCCCGGCGTGCCGTGGTTCAGGAAGCGGTTATCGCCGTGGCCCCAGTAGATCAGGTGCGCGCCCAGGTCATAATAGCGCGGCAGGAGCCGCCCTTCGCTGGTCACTTCCTGGTTCATCTGGCGCACGAAATATGCCTGGCCCGTCACTTCCGGGAACGGATAGGGACTCATGTAGAGGATGTAATAGTCGGTGAAGTTCTTCACGCCCAGGAAGCCGAGCAGCACGGCCAGCGCGGCGACGCCCATCACCTGGCCGGTGCGGGCCAGGCGCACCGAGCGCCCAAAGCGGCCCACCACGTTCGTCAGTTCCGCCAGCAGCTTATTCAGGGGGATCGTGGCGAAAATGGCGAGCGTGGGCACCACGCCGATGATGCGCGCCATGTACGGCGCGTCGATGGTCAGCGCGCCGCCGACGATAATGGTGGACCAGAACCAGATCGACAGCACAGCCATGCGCGTATCGCGCCAGCGCCACAACGCCCAGGCGATGCCCAGAATAATCAGCACCGCCTCGATGGGCTTGGCGATCGGTTCTCCGGTGAAGGTATAAACCGAACTGGCGTCGGCGCGATAGGTCAGGATGGAGAGCGTGGTCGTGAGTTGGTGCCACACTGCCTGCGGCCAGAAGCCGTCGGGCGCAAGCTGGATGCTGATCGGCGTCTTCTCGAAGACTATCGGCAGTGGGAAGATATCGTCCGCAGTCGGCATGCGCACGCCCAGGTAGAGCGGGTCGTGCGTCACCCCATACTGTTGCACCATGCGTTGCGCATTATTGAAGATCAGCTTGTCGTTGGTGCGGGCGTTCAATTCCGCCGCGTGGTCGATGAAAAAGAACAGCCAGGGCGACGCGAAGACCAGGCAGGCGACGGCGAAGACGATAATCTGGTTGGCGTAGAGCCACACACCGCGCACTTCGCGCCGTGCCGCCCGGCCCAGCGCGCGCAGCCGCCCGATGTCGGGCAACCGCCGCCGGAACTCGCGGTAGACGCCGGGCAGGCGCACCAACGGTATCAGCACGAACAGGTAGCCGGCGACGGCGGCCAGCATGAACGGCGTGAGCCGGCCGCCCATGTAGAAGTACATGCTCAGCATGTGGGCGTAGCCGGCCAGCACAAAGTTGATCAAGCGCCGGTCCGCCAAGCCGCGGAAGAGGAAGAAGAACCCCGTGACTAGGAATAGCGGCGTGGTGATGTTGCTGAATTCCTGGCGGCTGAAATGGATCGCCACGTCGGAGATCGCCAGGAAAATACTCGCGATGATGGCCGCGCGCACGCCGAACCACTGGCGCACCAGCGGATAGAAGGGCACCAGCATCAGCGTGCCGGCCACGGTCGAGAACATGCGCAGCCCGCCCATGCCCTGGCCGAACACCTGCATGAACAGGGCGATGCCCCAGTAGTAGAAGTTGGGCTGGCCGAACCAACCGGTCTGGAACGGAGAGACAGGATGGCCGTTGGGCTGGCGCAGCGCCTCCAGGATGGCCGTGGCGTCCATCCCCGCTTCGCCCTCGTCGCCGTGCATACCGGTGGTCCAGTCGTCCAGCCGGTAGAAGCGCATGGCAAACGCCAGCAGGAGAATGGCGATGAAGATGGCGATTTCCAGCTTGCGCGGGATCTGGAAGTCGGTGCGCTCCTCGACTCCGGCGCTGTCCGCGTCCGCGCTGCGCTTGGGGGCCGGGTGGTGGCCGAGGAAGGCCAGGATCAGTATGCCCAGGCTGATCGCCCAGCCGATGCCGCCCACCGCCGAGTCGTAGTTGGCAGCGCGCAACTGGCCCACGCTGTAGAGGTTCAGGCCCAGCGCCCCCGCGGCCAGCAGGTAGCGCGGCACCATCGCCGCCGCCGGGTAGCGGGCCACGAGCCGGCGCCACGGTCCGAAGCTGAGGCGGATGCGCCGCCGCTCCCGCACCGCGCGGGCCGGGACGCGCGCCGGCAGCGGACCGGGCGCGGGCAGCGGTCGCAGCGGCACCACAAGGAAGCGCTTGTTCTTATAGGTGCCCAGCCAGGCCAGGATCATCACCAGGATCGCGCCCGCGTACCAGCGGATGGCCGGGATAATGGCGTGCTCCAGGTTGACCAGACGCTGCGCGTAGATGCCCATGCCCAGGGCCACCTCGCCCAGCAGCAGCGCCCGGCTGCGCCAGAGCGCGGACCGGCTCACCGCACCGCGCCAGCCCGTGGCCACCTGCGTAGGTTCGGCGGCGACCGGCTCAGCGACGGGCGTGGGCGGTGCGGCGACCGGCTCCGCCACGGTAGGCGGATCGGCTACTGCCGTGGCCGCCGTGCTGACCGCCGCGGTTCCGCCCGTGGAGCCTATCTCACCAGTGCGCGCCGTAATGGACGGCGCGCTTTGCGAATACCGGCCATTGGCCTCATACGCTGCCACGGGTGCACCGGCCTCGCTCGCGCCATTGCCCGCGGGAATTTCGGCAGGCGGCGCGGGGTCGCCCAGGACCACGCGGCGCGCGGCGCGCACCGGCAAGGGGGTAACCGGGGTTAGCGCATCGCCGCCCGGCGCATGCCCATTTCCGCCGGCACCCGGCGCCGGGGCCATGTTCTCGGTAGACCCCCGGTCCAGGGTCGAGGAGGGCGAGTCGCCGGTGGGCTGGGCGGGTGTGGTGTTGTCGGGATCGGTGGAGGCCATGTTTTCATCACGGTCGGTGCTCGCCATTAATACCTCGTGCTAGTTTGCGGCGCGGATTCGGTTGTGGAAGCTACCAACCGCTATCATACCATATTTGGCCGGATTTTCTCCACAGAGCATGCCCTGTGCCAGCCCGGCGCGTCTGGGTTACAGCCCACCGCGGGACGCCCAGGCGCGGAATGTGGATCTACAGACATGGGAACTATTTGGCATCCAAGGTGTTGAAGACTTGGATGCGCGTATTGTCGCTGTCGGTGACGTAGAGCGGGCCGGTGGGGCCGCTGGCGATGCCCAGCGGGACGCGGAACTGGCCGGGTTCCGTGCCTGCGCTGCCGACATAGCGGATTGTGCCGGCCGCCGGGTCGAGGACAGTGAGGCGCTGCCGATCCGGGTCCGTCAGCACGACCAGCCCATGCCAGACCGCCAGGTGGCTGCCGCCGCGTGTGCCGCCGGCTTCCACCGGCCATTCATGGATGATCTTGCCCGCCGCGTCTAACTGGACGATCCGCCCGCTCAAATCGACCACATACGCGGTGCCGTCGGGCGCCATGGCTACGTCGATAGGTTGGTCGAAATGCTTATAGATGCCGTTCTCGCCGGTGAACTCGCCGTCGGGTTGGCCGCCGGCGGTGAAGCGGAGCACGCGCCCTCGGTTGGTGCCGGCTACCCAGATGCGGCCGTCCGGCCCCAGCGCGATGCCGCTGGAGTTGGGACTCACGCCCGGCAAGTTCACGAGCACCTGGCCGTCGGGACTGAACAGTTGCACATCGCCCGTGGTCACGTCGAGGGTCGCCACGTGGCCGTCCGGCCCCACGGCCAGGTCGGCGAGCAGGCCGAACTTGCCGGGCGCCGAGATGGTCGTCGCGCTGCCCCAGCCACCGTTCACCTTGCCCGACGAGTCGAGCCGCACCACGCGGTGGTTGCCGCTGTCGGCGATATAGACCTGCCCTTGCGAGTCCACGCCCACGCCGCGCGGCTCCTTCAGCCCGGCGTCCTTGCCCAGGACGGCAGCGGGCGCCACGATGTTCGGCGCGGGCGCGGCCTGCTCGGGAAGTGGGGCGGCGCCCGGCGCATCGGGCAGCACCCCCACCGCCCAACTGCGCGCCTGCGGCGCCAGCACCGTGGGCGGCACGAGGGCGCGCTGCCCGCCCGGTGGCGTCCAGTACCACTCCAGCCGGGCCGGGCCGCGTTGCCAGGCGTAGCGCAGATCCACCTGGTGCGCACCGGCGGTGAGGTTCACCGTGCCCTGCGCCTGGGTGATGTCGCCCTGCGCCGCGTTATTCACCACGGCCTGCCCGTCGATCAGCAAAAGACTGGGGCCGTTGGAGCTAAGGTCGAGGGTGTAGGTGCCCGCGGTGGTTGCCGTGAGCGTGCCCTGCCAGCGCACGACAAACGGCGCCTGCTGGAAGGCCACGGTCGCTTCGCGGAAGCCGAAGAAAGGATCGCTGCGCC
>JAICKM010000989.1 GCA_025927935.1 Chloroflexia bacterium
CTGGGTGTTGTCGCTGGCGCAAATGGGGCATGGCCCGGCCATTTTCGACCCGGCGGGACCGTCCCAGCCGGCGCGGGGCATGTTCTGGGCGCTCTGGGTGGATGCCCGTAACGCGGGGATCGGCAGCCGCACCCTGGCAAGTACCCTGCAATGGGCGCTGCTCGACGACCGGGGCCTGACGTACCCAGAGGCGAGCACCCGCGTAGGGCAGGATCTCAACCTGCTCAACGCCTACGCGCACGGCTGGGGCCGCACGCCGCTCACCAGCACCGTCGCGCCGCAGGACCTGACGCACCCGCTGCTCGTTTTCGATGTGCTGGGCGGCGCGCAGCCGGTTGCGCTGATCATCCGCGAGGCGGGCGCCCCGGCCCCCGACGAAATCCGCTTCGATGTGCGTAACCCGCCGGCCCTCGTCCTGCTGCCCAAGCCGCCCCAACCGGCGCCAACCCCGTAGTAGAACCGGATCTACGGCTGCGGGGTGCCGCGGCCCGTTTCGGTCGGCAGGCCGGCGCGTTCCCACGCGGCCATGCCGCCGAGCAGGTTCGCCGCCTGCAACCCCTCGTCGCTCAAGAAATCGGCGGCCTGCGCGCTGCGCTGGCCCAGGTGACAGACGCACACCCACTCTTTGCCGGGGTCCAGTTCGTCGAAGCGTTCCTCCAGCGATCCGAGCGGAATCCAGTGGGCGCCGGGGATATGGCCCGCATCCCACTCGTCAGGTTCGCGCACGTCGAGCACGGCGATCTCGCCCGCCGCGAGCCGCCGCTGCACATCGGCGGCCTGGTATTGGGGTGGCGGGGTGTACTGCGGGGGTTGCCACATGCCGGGGAATCCTCCTTTACTTGGTGGGCGACCAGACAGGGAAGCTGTCGTCGTACTCGCCCTTGCCGTTGGTCAATTGCGCCAACCCGGCGCCATCCCGATCGATTATGTAGAGCCGGTAATTCGCGCTGGGCTTCGAAGCAAAGACCAGGTGCCGGCTGTCGGGCGCCCAGGCCGGCGAAATATCGCCGCCGGGGCTGTTGGTGATATTCGTGGCGTTGGAGCCCTCTTTGTCCATGACGAATATGTCGTTGTTGCCGGTGCGGTTGGAGAAAAAGGCGATCCAGGTGCCGTCGGGCGACCAGAGCGGAAAGAGATCCTCCGGCGACTGCGGACGGGGCACATCGCCGGTCGGCGCGGCGGGCGGACTCAGCGAGCGCTGCCCGCTGCCGTCGGGCCGCAACTGCGCGATCTCATGCGTCCCGGCCTCGGTACGGACGACGCAGAGCAGGGCCTGGCCGTCGGGCGACCAGACCGGCGACGCGGCGCCCCGCCCGTTGTTGGTCAGTTGCACCGGCGTGCCGCCGTCCGCGGGCACGGTATAAAGCTCCGTGTGCTGCACGTCCGGCCCTCCGGCGAAGGCCAGCGTCTTGCCGTCGGGCGACCAGGCGGGCCACGTCGCGTAGGCCGGCTGGCCGGGGAAGGACGTGACCGGGCCGCCGGTCGCGGACATGGTGTAGATCTGGAAGTTGCCGCTGCGATTGGACTGGAACGCAATCTGCCGCCCGTCAGGCGACCAGACCGGCACGGTGTTGTCGCTGCCCTGAGCGTCCGTCGTCAGGATGGCCGACTGGCCCGGCGGCTCCCCCGGCGGCACGAGGATCACGCCGATCTCCGCCTTGCCGCCCTGGTCGCTCACGAAAGCGAGGCGGGTGCCGCTGGGCGACCAGACGGGCGCCGCGTCCATGAGTTGCCCCGGCAGCAGCCGCGTCTCGCCGCTGCCGTCAGAGTTGATCATGTATAGCTCGCGCTTGCCGTCGTTGCGGTCGGACAGGAAGGCGATCCGCCCGCCCACGGGCGGGGGCGGCGGCGCCGTGGCCGTGGCCGTTAGGCTGATGAACTCCGGCGCGGTCTGGACCAGGCAGCCGGTGAGCACCAGGGGCAGCACCAAACAGACCAGGACCAGCGGCCCCCGGATCAGATGGAGGGATATCGAGCGGGGCGACATGAGCGGAGGCGAGATTCCTTTACATAGTGTACCGGCAATAGGGCGGCCTCCGTCATTATACGGGGCGGCGCGCTGGAGCGTCAACATATATCCGGACGGGCACCGCAGAGGCGCAGAGGACGCAGAGATTCGGATTGAGTGGAGTTGCAAGTTAA
>JAICKM010000008.1 GCA_025927935.1 Chloroflexia bacterium
AAATCGAGCGTAGCGCTGCCGCGCACGGCGCCCTGACTGTCGAGGCTCTCGGCCACGCTCATGGTCGCGGAAAATGTGTTCCCGGTGGCGTTGCGGCGCGCGCCGGTGGTGTCCCAGCGATAGAAGCCGTCGGCGTCAAGCACGGCTCCGTCCGGTGCGTACGGTGGCCCCGGCTGCGCGAAACCAGGATCGCAGAGTTCGCCGGCCCGTGGGAAGCGGAAGCGCATCGGCTGGCCTGTGGCATCCAGGCCAGGCAGGCGGAAGGCACAGGGCGCGTCCGCCGGGCAATCGACGATGGGCGGCGCCTGCACGACGGGCGGCGCTGGCCCGCCGGACAAGACGACCTGCGCCGCCAGGCTATAGCACTGGCCGGGGTTGTTGACCAGCGCTGGGGCGGCCATGCGGCAGCAGCCCGCCAGCCGGGCGGTATACGGGCCGGTCCCGGCATAGGTGTGGCGGACCGTCTTTTCCAGCAGCACGAGATCGTTCGCCGGGGCGATATATGTCACCTGATAGGCGTTGTCGCTGCTGCCGCCGTCGCCCCAGGCCAGCGGATCACCTGGGCGCGTGTCGCCCACCAGGGGGTGGGGCGCGTAGCAGAAATAGCAGGTCGCTTCCCGCACCTGGAACACCACTTCGCCCTGGCCGCTGCCGGGCGCCCAGGTGAGTTGGCCGCCGTAGTAGGCCGGGATGCTTGCGCCGGGTGGGGTCGTCGGCCAGGGTGTGGCCGTGCGCGTCAGGGTAGACAGCGGGGTGGGCGTGGGCGCCGCCGCCGTGGCCGTGGCCGGCGGCGTGGGCGTGGTGCCGGGCAGCCAGGTCGCGGTCGGGGTGGCCGTGGGCAGCACTTCCGCCGTGCCGAGCAGGCGGAACCACTGGTCCGGTTCACCGGCGTCGTCCTGCGGGGTACATCCGGCCCGCGGCGCCCAGGCCGGGCAATGCATTTGCCAGCCGCCACCGGGGTTGCGGAAGCGGGCGGCGGCGTAGCCGTCGCCGAAGACGGTGACGTTGGCCCAACTCCAGCCCAGGGCGCTGGATGCCGTGGGAAGATTGGCCTGCACCGACAACCAGGCGCGCGGCCCCACCAGCACGGCGGGCGCCGGCAAAGGGATCGTCACATCGTTCGGGGCGGGGGTGGTGTAGGGCAACTGGGTGGCCGTGTACACCGGCGAGCCGGGCGTCCCGCCATTGTCGGCGTAGAAGATGACGTTAAACGAGTCGGGCGGGGTCTGGCCGTCATACCCGGCCACTTCCAGATCACTGACGTGCCAGGCGAGGCCCGGCCCAATGGGGAAATCGTCGGCTGTCTCGCTGTCGAAGGTGTCGAAGGCGGACGGCAGATCCTGCGCCCAGGAGGCATAGCGCCCCAGTTGCCCATCCTGGTGGAACAGCAGGTCCGCCGGTTGGTGCGACAGACCCATCCCGGCGGCGTCGCGAGCCGCGATCCGCGTGCCGATCAGAACGAGCAAAGCGCAAAGCACGAGTCCGAACAGGATGCGGCGCACACCGCGCCGGGCTGCTGTCAGGTCCACTTGACACTCCTTCCGCAGTAAGCGTATATCGTTATGTAAAGAACGGCGGAACTATCTGCTCCGCGGCACTCCCATCGATGTCCGCGCAAGCAAGCTCAAGTATAGCATCTACGTAGTAGTGCGTCTACAGCCTCCGGCGGCGATTGGGCCTGCATAACGGTGCGCTTTGCTGCGCGCAACCTGACCGTCAGGGGCGGCTGGACGCCCGCGACCGGCACACAACCGGCGACAGCCCCCGGCGCGGAAGCGGCGCGCAAGAATAGATGGTCCCTTTCTTGCTTACGAAAACGGCTGAGTCCCCCGCGGCCCAGGGGACCACTATGGCTTGGCGAGAGCCTGGGAGTTACAGTATTCCCCGTTGCCCGCTATTGCCGGGCGCCCTAAAGCCGGATCCCAGGTGCGGCCGCCGGCTGGGTTTTCCCGAGACAACGGAACCACAGTCCGGTGCCGTGTCACCTGTGTTTATAGAGGATTGCGATTTTGGCAGCACGTAAACTCGACCAACCGGCCTCCGCGCTCCACCCGCGCATATTGGCGCGGCGGTCGCTCGATACGCTGACCCGCGCCCGCGGATGGCTGCGCAGCGGCCCGCCCAATGGGCGGGTGGCCGCGCCCGGCACGCCGGCCCGCACGCCCAACCCGGTCAAGCCGCCGCTCGGCGGTTCGCAGCCCATCATCAGCCCGGACCGGCTGGCGGCGGCAGCGGAGCATCTAGCCGCGGGCCATGAAGTCAGCCTCTACCCGCGGGCGGGCCGGTCGTTGCGGGTGCGGCTGGATGCCGCGGCCCGCTACCTGACCGCCGCCCACGCCGACTTGCGGCGGCGGAGCCAGGCCAGCCGCACGCCCGCCGGCCAGGGCATCCCCGATTTCATGCCGGGCGCCGAGTGGCTATTGGACAATTTCTATGTGATCGCCGACCAGATCGCCGAAGTGCGGGTGGACCTGCCGGAGCGCTATTACACCGAACTGCCGAAGTTGTTGCGCGGCCCGCTGGAGGATTATCCGCGCATCTACGCGCTGGCGCGCGCCCTGGTGGCCTATACTGACGGCGCGCTGACCCAGGAGCGCATTACAGGATTTGTCGCCGCCTACCAGGCGGCGGCGCCGTCCGATGCCCCGCTGACGCTGGGCGAACTCTGGTCGGTGCCGATCATGTTGCGCCTGGGCCTGCTGGAGACGCTGGCCCACCTGGTCAGCAACGGGCGGCGCATCCACGCCCAGGCCGAGGCCGCCGACCACTGGGCCGACCGGTTGCTGGACGAAGCCGACACCCAGCCGGGCGCCCATGTCGGCGTGCCGGCCACCCTGGCGAACTCGGAGGCGCTGGACGATCCCAGCTTCACGGCGCGGCTATACAGCCGCCTGCGCGACCAGGGGCCGGCGCTGGCCTATGTGCTGCAATGGTTGGACACCTACATGGCCGCCGCCGGCACCACCGCTGAGGAGATGTTGCGCCGCGATCACCAGCGGCAAGCGGGCAACGCCACGGCCATCGGCAACGCGATCACCAGTATGCGCCACATCTCGGCTATCGAGTGGCCCGGCTTCGTCGAGGGCCTCAGCACAACCGAGGCCCGGCTGCACCGCGACCCGGCGGAGGTCTACGGGCGCATGGACTTCGCCACCCGCGACCGCTACCGCCACGTCATCGAGCGCGTGGCGCGGCGTGCCCGGCGGCTGGAAGGGGCCGTGGCCGATACGGTGATTGCCGCCACCACGCGCGCCGCCGCCCGCGACGGAGTCACGGCGCGGGCGGCGCACATCGGCTATTATCTGATCGGCGAGGGGCGCCCGGCGCTGGAAGCGGCGGTGGGCTATCGCCCGACGCCCGTGGAGCGTGTCGGGCGGCTGATCCAGCGCCATGGTGTGCCTTTCTATGCCGGCCTCATCGGGGGCACCACCGCCGCGCTCATGGCCGGGGCGGTCGCCTACGCGCGCCGCCACGACCGCCGCGGAGGGGCGTTGCTCGGCACGGCGGCGGTGGCCGCCATCCCGGCCAGCGACCTGGCCGTGAGCCTGGTCAATCATCTGATCACCACGGTGATGGAGCCGTACACACTGCCCAAGCTGGAGTTCGAGGCCGGCATCCCGCCGGAGGCGCGCACCTTCGTGGTCATCCCGGTGCTGCTCAGCGACGAGGAACAGTTGCGCGAACTGCTGGACCATCTCCAGGTGCTCTATCTCAGCAACCACGACCCGCATCTGCACTATGGCCTGCTCAGCGACTTTGCGGACGCGACGACCGAGGACGAGCCGGGCGACGCCGAGTTATTGCGCCAGGCCGTGGCCGGAATCGAAGTGCTGAACGCGCGCTACGGCGGCGACGACCGCTTCTACCTCTTCCACCGGCGGCGCCGATGGAACCTGCAAGAAGGGCGCTGGATGGGTTGGGAGCGCAAGCGCGGCAAGCTGATCGAGTTCAACCGCCTGTTGCGCAATACCGGCGGCGCCGACTTCACGACCCGCGTGGGCGATCTGAGCATCCTGCCCGAAGTGCGCTATGTGATCACGCTGGACGCCGATACGCAGTTGCCGCCGCAGACCGCGCAGCGCCTGGCCGGCACCATGGCCCATCCGCTGAACCGCGCCGAATGGAACGCGGCGGGCGTGGTGACGCACGGTTACGGGCTGCTGCAACCGCGCGTGGCGGTGACGGCCACCAGTGCCGCCGCATCGCCCTTCGCGCGCATCTTCGCCGGGCACACAGGCGTGGATCCCTACACCACCGCCGTGTCCGACGTATACCAAGACCTGTTCCACCGCGGCATCTACATCGGCAAGGGCATCTACGATGTCGATGCCTTCGAGGCCGCGGTCGACCGGCGGTTCCCGCCCAATACACTGCTGAGCCACGACCTGCTGGAAGGCTCCTACGCGCGGGCCGGGCTGGCGAGCGATATCCTGCTCTATGAGGACCACCCGGCCCGCTACCCGGTGTATGCGCTGCGCCAGGACCGCTGGATTCGCGGCGATTGGCAGATCCTCGAATGGCTGCTGCCGCGGGTGCGTAATGCGCGGGGGGTGCGGGTGCGCAATCCGCTGCCCGCGCTGGCCCGCTGGCAGATCTTCGATAACTTGCGCCGCAGCCTCGATAGCCCGGCCATGCTGCTCCTGCTGGCCGCCGGGTGGCGGGTGCTGCCGGGGTCGCCGGTGGTCTGGACGCTCGCCGGGACCGTCGCGCGCGCCTTCCCGGCCCTGGCCTCGCTGGTCAGCGGGCTGCCGCGCAAGCCGCCGGGCACGCCCTGGCGCCGCCATTTTGCCTTCATGGTGCACGAGACTCAGATCAACGCCGCGCACCATGGGCTGCGCACCGCCCTGCTGCCGCACCAGACTCTGGTCCATCTGGCGGCCATCGGCAAGGCCCTGACGCGCATGTACGTGACCCACCGCGATCTGCTGGCCTGGCAGACCGCCGCCGATGCCCATCGCAGCACGGGCAATAGCCTGCCCGACTTCTTGCGGCACATCGGTCCAGCCGCGCTGCTCGGCATCGGCGCGGGGGCGCTCGGGCGGCGCGCGTGGATCGCCTGGCCCTTCGCCGCGGCCTGGGCCGCCGCGCCCTGGATCGCCTACCGCATCAGCCAGCCGACCGAGCGCAAGACGCGCCCGCTCAAGGCGGACGAAACGGCCTTCCTGCGCCGGGCCGCGCGCAAGACCTGGCGCTACTTCGAGGCATTTATCGGGCCGGACGATCACTGGCTGGCGCCCGACAACTACCAGGAGGTGCCGCAGGGCACGCTGGCGCGGCGCACCTCGCCCACGAATCTGAGCCTGGCGCTGCTGGCGACGCTGGCCGCCCGCGATTTCGGCTACCTCAGCACGGGCGCGATGGCCGCCCGGCTCGACCAGCAACTGGCGGGGATTGAGGGACTGGAGCGGTTCCAGGGCCACCTCTACAACTGGTATGATACGGCCAACGGCGCGCCGCTACACCCGCGCTACATTTCGATGGTCGACAGCGGCAACCTGGCGGCGCACCTGCTGGTGCTCAAACATGGCTGCCTGGCCCAGGCGGAAGCGCCCATCCTGGGACCGGGTGACCTGGCCGGACTGCGCGATACGGCCGCCCTGCTGCGCGAGGAACTGGCCCACCAGGCCGCGCGCCTGGGCGCAACGGACGAGGCGCTGCAAGCGGTGCATATGGCCCTGGCCGCGCTGGACGCCGGGTTGGGCACGCCCCCGTCCGCCCTGGCCGCCTGGGTGGCCCGCTGGACGCAGTTGACCACCGACGCCGCTGCCGTCGCCGCCGCCACGGAGGCCCTGCCGCGCGGGCCGGAGATTGCGGACTTGCGTTACTGGGCGGCGGCGCTGGCTGTGCAGACCCGCGCGTACCAGGATGACAGCGACGCGCTACTGCCGTGGGTCGTCTGCCTGGCGGATGTGCCCCCGGCCCTCGCCGAGCCGGTGCGTGAGGCGTTCGGCACGCAGCCGGACGGTGTGTTTGCCGTGCCGTCGCCCGCGGGCAACCTGACCTGGTGCGCCCATCATCTGCCGGTCATCCGCCATCTCCGCTCCACACTACGCACAATGGACCTGGCGCCCGACGCGCAGCAGGTGGCGCAGACCTGGCTCGATAGCCTGCACGAAGCCATCGCCCGCGCCTGGACGGCCAGCGAGACGTTGACCAGCCGCTTGCGCGACACGGCACGCCGGGCCGATAGCCTGGCCGCCGGCATGCGTTTCGGGTTCCTGTTCGACCCGGAGCGCAAGCTGTTCACCATCGGCTACAACGTGACCGAGGGCCGGCGCGACAACTCCTACTATGATCTGCTGGCCTCGGAAGCCCGGCTGGGCAGTTACCTGGCCGTGGCCCGCGGCGACATCCCGCCCGAACACTGGTTCCACCTGGGGCGGGCGATCACGCCGGTGGACGGTACCCAGGCCCTGGTGTCCTGGAGCGGCACCATGTTCGAGTATTTGATGCCCAACCTGGTTATGCCGGTCTACCCGGCCACGCTGCTCGATCAGACCAGCCTGGCCGTGATCGAGCAGCAGCGCCGCTACGCCGCGGAGCGGGGCGTGCCCTGGGGCATCTCTGAGTCGGCCTATAACGTGATGGATGCCTGGCACACCTACCAGTACCGCGCGTTCGGCGTGCCGGGCCTGGGTCTCAAGCGCGGCCTGGACGAGGACCTGGTGATCGCGCCCTACGCGACCATGCTGGCGCTCAGCGTGGACCCGGCCTCGGCCATCGCCAATCTGCGCCGCCTGACCGCGGCGGGCGCCGAGGGCCGCTACGGCTACTACGAGGCCATCGACTACACGCCGGGCCGGGCAATCGGCGATCCGCGCTGGGCGCTGGATCGGCCTCACGGGCAGGGACCGGCGGGCAGCAAGGGCGCCATCGTGCGCACTTTCATGGTCCATCACCAGGGCATGAGCCTGCTGGCGATGGACAACGCCCTACACGACTATCCGCTGGTGGATCGCTTCCTGGCCGAGCCGATTGTGCAGGCCACTGAACTGCTGTTGCAGGAACGCATCCCCTGGCAAGCGCCGCTGACCCACCCGGAGGGCGCGCCCATCGCGCCGCTGCGCAGCCGCCGCTGGCCCGCCGAGCCGGAGCTACCAGGCGACGACGTGATCCGCTTCACCACGCCCGACACGCCGCGGCCCATCCCGCACCTGCTGTCCAACGGCGCCTATACGGTGATGCTGACCAACGCGGGCGGCGGGTTCAGCCAGTGGCGCGGGCGGGGCGGCACGCCCATCCTGGTGACGCGCTGGCGCGACGACGTGACCCGCGACACCTGGGGCACCTTCCTCTACCTGCGCGATGTGCGCGAAGACCACCTCTGGGCGGCGGGCGCCGCCCCGGTGGGCGGGCGGGCCGAGGGCTACGGCGGCGAATGGACGCCCGACCACGGCGTGATCTGGCGCCGTGACTACGGCATCGAGTCCAATATGACCATGGTGGTCAGCCCGGACGAGGACGTGGAGGTGCGGCGACTGCGGCTGACCAACCGCTCCACGCGCCCGCGCGAGATCGAGATCACAAGCTACGCCGAAGTGGTGCTGGCCGCGCCGAGCGCCGATCTGGCCCACCCGGCCTTCCAGAAGCTGTTCGTCGAAACCGAGTTCGTGCCCGAATTCGAGGCGCTGCTGGCGACGCGCCGCCCGCGCGCCGCGAACGAGCAGCACCCCTGGCTGGTGCATGTGGTGGCCGGCGAGGGCGATATCCGTGGCGCTATCGAGTACGAGACCGACCGCGCCCGCTTCCTGGGCCGCGGGCACACCCCGGCCCGCCCGGCGGCGCTGGATGGGACGGCGCCCCTGAGCGGCACCACGGGCGCCGTGCTCGACCCGATTATCTGCCTGCGCCGCCGCGTGCGCCTGGCGCCCGGCGAGACGGCGCGCTTCAACTTCGCCACCGGCATCGCCGAGACGCGCGCCGCCGCGCTGACCCTCGCCGAGCGCTACCAGGACGCGGCGGGAGCCACCCGCGCCGCCCGGCTGGCCGCGACCTACAGCCAGTTGCAACTCAGCGGGCGCAACCTGACCCCGGTCGCCGCCATGCGCGCCATCCGCCTGGCCGGGCGGGTGATCTTCCCCAGCCCGGCCCTGCGCCCGCCCCCCGATGTGCTGGCCCAGAACACTCAGGGGCAGCCCTCGCTGTGGGCCTACGGTATCTCCGGCGACCTACCCATCCTGCTCGTGATCCTCAGCGATCCCGACCAGGCGGCGCTGATGCAGGAGGCGGTCCAGGTTCACGACTACTGGCGGTCTCTGGGCTTCGCCGCCGACCTGGTCATTCTCAACGAGTACGCGGAGGGCTATGTCCAGACCGTGAATGACGAGTTGATGGCCCTGTTGCAGCGTGGCCCGGCGGCGGGGCGGATCGACCAGCCGGGCGGGGTGTTTCTCCGCCGGGCGGATGCCATCCCGCAAGCCGACCGCATCTTGTTGCAAACGGCGGCCCGCGCCATCCTGATCGGGCGGCGCGGATCGCTGGGGCGGCAACTGGAGCGCGCCGCGCGGCGGGAGGAACCGGCGTCCTCGCCGGTGCGCGATACCCGCAAAGGCGCCGCCCTGCCCAGTCTCGACCGGCGCCGCAGCCGCCATCCCTACCCGTATCCCATTGCGACCACCTTCGCGCCCGGCGCGGGTGGGGCGGCGCTTGAATTCGACAACGGTCTGGGCGGGTTCAGCGCCGACGGTCGCGAGTATGTGATCCGCCTGCGCGCGGGCGAGTGGACGCCCGCGCCCTGGATCAACGTACTCGCCAACCCGGAGTTCGGCACGCTGGTCTCGGAAAGCGCGCTGGGCACGACCTGGTGGCTCAACAGCCGCGAGAATCGGCTCACGCCCTGGTCCAATGACCCGGTCTCCGATACGCCGGGCGACATCCTCTACCTGCGCGACGAGGACCGGGGCGGCCTCTGGACGCCCACGCCCCTGCCCATCCGCGGCAATGCACCCTACACCATCCGCCACGGCCAGGGCTACACCGTCTACGAGCACACCGGGCACGGCATTGACGGCGAACTGACCGTCTTTGTGCCGCCCGATCAGCCGCTGCGTATCCTGCGGCTGCGCCTGCATAACCCCGGCCCGACCACGCGCCGCCTGAGCGTCACGAATTATGTCGAGTGGGTGCTGGGCGTGGACCGCGCGCCCTCGGCCCGCTTTGTCATCACCGGGTGGGATGCGGAGGCGGCGGCGCTGACCGCCCACAATCCCTACAACAACGAGTTCGCCGGGAGGCTGGCCTTCCTGGCCCTGCTCTCCCGCCCGGAGCAGCGCACCGGGGCCGGGGGCGGCGTGACCTATACGGCAGACCGCACGACCTTCCTGGGCCGCAACGGACGCCCCGCCGCGCCCGCCGGGCTGGCCGCCCCGTCGCTGGACGGGCGCACCGGCGCCGGACTGGATCCGTGCGGCGCGATTCAGGCGCCTATCAGCGTGTGGCCGGGCGCCACGGTGGAGATCGTCTTCGCCCTGGGCGAAACCGCCGACGCCCCCGCGATGCGCGCGCTGCTGGCGCAGATGCGCGCGCCTGGCGCCGTGGACGCCGCGTTCGCGGCCACGCAGCAGGAATGGACCCGGCTGCTCGGTGCCGTGCAGGTGCATACGCCGGACAAGGCCCTGGACCTGTTGCTCAACGGCTGGCTGCTCTACCAGGCGCTGGCCTGCCGCATCTGGGCGCGCTCGGCCTTCTACCAGGGGGGCGGGGCCTACGGTTTCCGCGACCAGTTGCAGGACGTGCTGGCCCTGGTCCATGCCGCGCCGCAGATCACCCGCGACCAGATCGTGCGCGCCGCCGCGCGCCAGTTCGCGGCGGGCGATGTGCAGCACTGGTGGCACCCGCCCACCGGGCGGGGGGTGCGTACCCGCTTCTCCGACGACCTGCTCTGGTTGCCCTTCGTCACGGCGCTGTATGTGGAGGCCACCGGCGATACGAGCGTGCTGGACGAGACGTTGCCCTTCCTGGAGGCCCCGCCATTGGCCCCCGGCCAGGAGGACTCGTACAGCTTCCCCAGCACGTCGCACGAAAGCGGCACCGTGTACGAGCATTGCGTGCGCGCGCTGACTCACGGCGCCACGGCGGGGCCGCACGATCTACCGCTGATGGGATCGGGCGACTGGAACGACGGCATGAACCGCGTCGGCATCGAGGGCCGGGGCGAGAGCGTGTGGGTCGGCTGGTTCCTGGCCGAAGTGCTGCGCCTCTTTGCGCCGCTGGCCGGCGCGCGCGGCGACCAGGAGCGCGTGGACTGGTGCCGGGCGCAGATCGCCCGGCTGCAAACCGCCATCCACGAGTCGGCCTGGGACGGCGCCTGGTACCGCCGCGCCTATTTCGACGACGGCACGCCGCTCGGCTCGCAGGAGAACGAGGAGTGCCGCATCGACTCCATCGCGCAAAGCTGGTCGGTGCTGTCGGGCATCGGTGACCCGCAGCGGGCGCAGCAAGCGATGGCCTCGCTGGAGGAGCAGTTGATCCGCCCGGAGGAGGGGCTGGTGCTGCTGTTGACCCCGCCGTTCGACAAGTCGGATCTCGATCCCGGCTACATCAAGGGCTACGTGCCCGGCGTGCGCGAGAACGGCGGCCAGTACACCCACGCCGCCATCTGGGTGGGCTTTGCCTTCGCCGAGTTGCGCGACGGGGTGCGCGCCCACGCCTTGTTCAACATGCTGAACCCGATCACCCACGCGCTCGATCCTGACGACCGCGACCGCTACAAGGTGGAGCCTTATGTGATCGCCGCCGATGTGTACGCCCACCCGCAGCACATCGGGCGCGGGGGCTGGACGTGGTACACCGGCTCGGCGGCTTGGATGTATCGCCTGGGCGTGGAAGCGATCCTGGGCTTGCACCGGGTGGACGGCGGCCTCCGCGTCGATCCGACGATCCCGCCGCGCTGGCCCGGCTTCGAGGTCTGCTACCGCCACGGCGACGCGACCTACACCATCACGGTGGACAATGCGGCGGGCAGCGGCCACGGCGTCGCCGTCACGCTCGACGGCGCGCCCTGCCCCGACGGGCGCATCCCGCTCGACCCGGCCCCCGGCACGCACGAGGTCCAGGTGCGGCTGGGGCCGCCCAGCCCGTAGCCCGCATCCCGGTGGCCGGCCGTAGGACCCCCCTGCCCCCCTTCCCGCGGCGGGAAGGGGGAAAGACGACACCCCTCTCCGTGGCGGTGAGGGGCCGGGGGCGAGGTTGGCGGCTGCGCCACTGTGCAAAACGCGACTGGATCGGCTATGATATAGCAGCGACCCCGGCAGCGGCTTGCCCCCGCCCTGCCTATCCCAGCATTGCAGCACCACGAGGAGCTATGCGCTACAATTCGATTGACCATTTCCTCAGCACGCACGAACCCCAGATTATCGGCTTGATGGAGCGCGCGCAAGAAGCGACGGGCGGGCACTATGCCGCCCTATCCGAGGCGGCCCGGCGGGCCACCGCACAGGCGGCCACGCGGCGCATGATGGATGCCGTGCGCCAGGTGCAACTAGACCGCCAAATAGTGCAGGAGACGGCGCGGCAACGCGACAGCGCGGGCATCGCGCTGGACGACCTCACGCGGCTGGTGGACCAGATGGAAGCGCGGTTCCTGGCCTATGTGCAGGCGGAGCTAAGCGCGCAGCCGGAGCTGGCCGCCGAAATCCTGCGCCGCCTGCGCAACGTCAACGCGCGCTTTCGCAGCAACGTCATGGCGGTCAAGCTCGACAAGACGATCCAGCAACTTCAGCGGCGCTAGCCCGCATCTCATTCCACCCGGCTGAAGAACGGAGCCTGGCCCTGCTCCACGGCGGCCAGCGCGTAGAGATATAGGGCCGCCGACCAGACTTGCCAGTCCTCGCCGCGGGGCGTGCTGTCTTGCGCGCGGAACCACTCGTTGAAGCCGAAATCGACCGGGTGATTGCGCGCGGGGCGCACCAGCGCGGCCAGGGCGGCGAGTTTTTGTGCGGCCAGCGCCTGTTCGCCCGCCGCGACTAGTGCGGCCACGTAAAAGCCACAGACGAAGGGCCAGACGCCCCCGTTGTGGTACTCACCCGGCTGGTTAAACTCGGCGTAGCGCGCGAACCAGTCCGGGTCGGCGGGCCGGATGTAGGGGAAGAAGCAGGGCGGCAGGTCGAGCGCCAGATCGCCCTGCGCCCGCAACGCGGCACACTCGGCCTCGATCCAGGCCACCATGGCCCGCGCCCGGTCGGGTGGGGCGAGGCCGGTCAGGATCGCCAGGCTGTTGCCCAGCAGGTCGAAGCGGGTGCTGCCCCAAACCTTGTAGGCCCACAGCGCATAGTAGGGCGCATGAGGTATCAGCAGCCCCTCGGCGCCGTGGGGGTTGTCGTGGGCCAGCAGTTGGATGGGCCGGTTCAGTTGCGCGGCCAGTCCCGCCGCGCGCGCGTCATCCCCATAGAGGCGCAGGTAGGCGTAGACCAGCGTATTCACATACAGCCCATGGCCTAGCACCCACTGTTCGTCGCGCCAGTCGCTTGTCGGCTGCTGGGCTACCAGGTAGCCGTCGTCGTCGCTCTGGTAGACCATCCAGGCGCGCGCCCGGTTGGCGGCGGCTTCCAGGAACGTCCGCTCGCCCGTGACCTGGCGATAGAGGGCCAGGCCGATCAGAAACAGGGGCGTGGTGTCGCTGGAGCCACGGTCGGTAGGGGCGTCGGCCAGGCCGGGGATCTGGCCGTGGGGACTCTGGATGGCGGCAAGCGCGACGAGCATGCGGCGGATCGTATCCACCAGCACGGCATCGCCGGTTGTCAGGATGCCTAGCGCGGCGATCATCCAGTCCCGGGTATACGGCTCGGCGTAGCCCCACCCCGCCGTGCGCGGCAGGGCGCCGCGCGGGCCGCGGGCGTTGTGGTGCAGCACGTCCAGCGCGGCCCGGCGGGCCTGCTCAATGATCGGCTCCTCTGCGGTCATATGGCGGCTACAGCAAAGGGTGCGCCAGGGACCTGCCGCCTACCCCTGCTCGTCCATGCCGGTGAAGAGGTTGTTGAGCGATTCGGCCAGGGTGGGGTGGGCGAAGGTGGCGTCGCGGAGCACGGTGTAGGGCAGGTTGCCCATCATGGCGATTTGCAGTTGGGCCATGATCTCGCCGCCTTCGAGGCCCAGGACCGCGCAGCCGAGGATCTGCTCGGTGTCCGCGTCGACTATCGCTTTCATGAAGCCGCGGGTTTCGTCCACTTCGAGCGCGCGGGCCACGTAGCTCATCGGCATCTTCGCCACGCGGATGTGCCGCCCGGCGGCGCGCGCTTCGGTCTCGGTCAGGCCGACCCGGCCCAGTTGCGGGTCGATAAAAACGGTGTAGGGCACCATGCGCCCGGTGATGGTCGCGTGGCCGCCTTCCAGCAGATTGGTGCGGATGATGCGGAAGTCGTCGTAGGAGATGTGGGTGAAGGCCGGGCCGCCCTTCACGTCGCCCAGGGCGTAGATGCCGGGTACGGTCGTCTCCAGGCGGGCGTCCACTTCGATGAAGCCATGCTTATCGGTGCGCACGCCGGTCTTGTCGAGGTCCAGGGCCGCCGTGTTCGGGGTGCGCCCGGCAGCGAACAGCACATGCGACCCTTCCAGCACGCGCTCACCGGCGGGCGTGGCGACCGTGACGCGGCTCGCGCCGTCCCCGGCCTGCTCAGCGTGGCGCGCTTCGGTTTCCAGCAAGACGTCGATGCCGTCTTCGCGCAGGATCTTCGCCACCTCGTCGGCCACGTCGTCGTCTTCGCGGCCCAGCAGCTGCTTGCCGCGCTGCACCACCGTGACCCGGCTACCCAGGCGGCGGAACAACTGGCCGAACTCCAGGCCCACATAGCCGCCGCCCAGCACGATTAGATGCTCCGGCACCGTGTCGAGTTCCATGATCGACGTGGAGTCGAGCGTGGGCAGCCGGTCCAGGCCCGGCACGGTGGGGCGGGATGGGTGAGCGCCGGTGTTGATGAAGATCCAATCGGCGCGCAGGGCGCGCGTGCCGCCGTCGTTCAGATCGACGGCCAGCGTCTTCGGGCCGGTGAAGCGGGCCGTGCCCATAATGAGATCCAGGCCCTCGGTCGCTGCGATGCGCCGCTCACTGCCGCCGCGGAAGCTCTCCACGATGTCGCGCTTGCGACGGCGCACCGTCGTCTGGTCCACGCTGATCGGGCCGGTGTGGACGCCGTAATCGGCCCCGCGCCGGACCAGGTAGGCCACGCGCCCGCTGGCGATCATCGTCTTGGTGGGCGTGCAGCCCTCGTTAATGCAGGTGCCGCCGACATGAGTGGATTCGATGATCGCGGTATGCCGTCCCGCGCGAGCCAGCGCGGTGGAGAGCGGGCCGCCGGCCTGCCCGGCGCCAATGACGATGGCATCGTAGACTTCGGGTTCGCTGGATGTCGCGGGAGCCATGCTGGGTACCTCCATTGATAGCTAGCCGGGCCGGTTTGAAACCGGCCCCTACACCAACTTTGTCACGCGGGCCGGGCCAACCTCTCCCCCGCCCCTCCCCGCCGCGGGAAGGGGAGTCACCTTTCCCCCTTCCCGCCGCGGGAAGGGGGCAGGGGGGTTAGGTTCGCCGCCCGGTGCGCTGGGCTAGGCGGGCGGGCGCAAGGCGGCCACCTGGGCCAGCAGCGCGGCCAGGGCGGGCGGATTGGTTGTGACCGCGGCGGGCGGGGGCGGCAACGGTGGGGCGGGCGGCAGGGCCTGGCCGGTCAACTCGCCGTAGCGGGTGCGATACTCGGCGAGGGGCGTGGCGGCATACAGGGCGGCGTAGGCCGTGGCCGCGGCCTGGCGCGCGGCGTCCTGGGCGGGGTCCAGCCGCCAGAGCGTGTAGTGCAGCGCCGCTTGATATTCGGGGTCCGGCCAGGAGGCGAACAGGTCCGTACAGGCCGCATGGGCGGCATCCGGCGTGAGCGCACCCAGCGCCGTGCGGACGCGCAAGGCCAGCACCGTTGTCTTGAATTGCAGGCTGCGCTCGCCCACGGCCGCGGCCAGGGCCGCGGCTTCCTCGGCGGGGGCGCGGGCTTCGGTCCCGCGCCCGGCGGCGAAATAGAACGCGGCCTGCTCGTACAGATAGATCGGCAGATAGTAGCCGGTGGGCAGGGTGCGGGCCAGCGCGACCGCCTGGGCGAACAGCGACTCCGCCTCCGCCGCGCAGCCCTGCTTGGCGTGGACCAGGGCGAGATTGCCCACGGCGATGGTGACGCCGACCCGGTTGCCCAGGCGTAGCGTGCCCGCCAGGTGGTAACTGAAGCAGGCCAGCGCCGCCGCATAATCGCCGTAGTCGTGGTAGATCAGCCCCATGCCCGACACGGTCAGCCCGACCACGCGCCGGTCGCCGATGGCCTCGGCGATGCGCACGGCCTCGCGGTAGGCGGTGAGAGCGCGGCCAAAATCGCGCTGGTTCTGGTAGACCGACCCCAGGCTCCAGTAGGCGCGCTCCTGCTGCAAGCGGTCGCCGATGCTGTGGGCGATGTCAAGTTGTTGTTCCAGGCAGGAGAGCGCCTGGTCGTAGTCGCCCAGGTCGTCGTAGACGTTGCCCAGGTTGCCGACGGCCTCGCCCTGGCCGCGGCGGTCGCCCTGATCCATCGCCAGCACCATTTGCTCCCAGAAGCAGGCCAGGGCGCGCGGGTGGTCGAACTGAAGCCAGTAGACCTGGCCGATGTGGCCCTGGACGGCGAGCAACCCGGCGGCATCGCCCAGGCGGGTGAAGCCCGCGCGGGCCTGCTCCAACCAGACCAGCGCCTCGGTGTAGGCGCCGCGCTGCCGGTCGAGAACGCCCAGATCCATCTGCGCCTGGGCCACGGCGCGCGCGTCGCCTGCGGTCGTGGCCTGATCCAGCGCGCGCCGGTAGACCGCCTCGGCGGCGTCCAGGTGGCCGACCAGGCGGTGGATGGCGCCCAGTTGCAGCAGCGGCTCGACCTGCTCGGCGGGCGCCAGGAGCGGCAGCAGGCGCTCGTAGTAGTCGATGGCCGATTCGTTGGCAAACGCCGCCTGCGCCGCCTGCGCCGCCCGGCGCAGGTAGAGGCGCTGCTTGTCGCGGTTAGCGCCGCGGCTGTAGTGATAGGCCAGCAGCGCGTAGTTGTCGGGCGCGGTGCGCTCGAACCAATCCCCCGCGCGGTCGTGCGCCGCATGGCGCTGAGCGGCCAGCAGGCTGGCATAAGCCACTTCCTGGGTCATGGCGTGCTTGAAGGCGTAGGCGCGCACGGTGGCGTCGGTCAGCGCAGTCAGGTCGAGGTGGGCCAGCATCTGGAGATGGCTGGGCACGGCGCCCGCGTCGATTTCGGGTGGATAGCTGCCGGCCAGCGCGTCGAGCATGAAGACCTGCCCGAAGATGCTCGCCAGCTTCAACGTCAGCTTATGCGCCTCGTCGAGGCGGTCGATGCGCGCCTGGATCACCTCCTGCACGGTATCGGGCAGGTCGGGCGCGGCCTGCTCGCTATAGGCGGCGACCAGTTCCTCCAGGAAGAAGGGATGGCCCTGGCCGCGGGCCACGATCTTGGCGACCACCGGCGGGGGCAGCGCGGCCCGCTGGCGCACGAGCGCGGCGGCGGCCTCGGCGTCGAGTTCGGGCAGGTCGAGCGCCAGGTGGGGCGGCAGCGCGGCCAGGGCAGGGGGCGGCGCGTCGAAGGGCCGGTGGGACAGCAGCAGCACCAGCGGGCCGCCGGGCGGCGTGGCGGCGGCCAGGTCACGCACCAGTTCCCAGGAGAGCCGGTCGGCCCAGTGCAGATCGTCGAGCCAGATCAGCAGCGGCTGGGTGTGCGCCGCCCCGGCGATGAGGGCGGCCAGCAGCGTGCGCGTGACGCCCGCCCGCGTGGGCGGATCGAGCGCCGCCACGGCGGGCGGTGCCTCTTCAGAGGCAGGCCGCGGCACGCCCAGCAGATCGGCCAGCAGGGGCGCGTCGGCCTGGCGGTCCGGCGCCCAGCGGCGCACGGCGGCTTCGACGGCGGGCAGGTCGAGTGGGACGCCTGGCCGCCCGGCGATCAGGGCGGCCAGCGGGGCTTGCCACGGCCAGTAGGGGGTGCTGTGGCGGTCGGGGCGCGCGCCGCCGAGCAGCAACTGCCAGCCGGACCCTGTGGCGCGGGCGCTGATCGTGGTCGCCAGGCGGCTCTTGCCGATGCCCGCCTCGCCCACCAGGCGCAGCAGGCCGGGATGGGCGGCCCCCGCCCCGGCGATGACGGCGGCGGCCTGGGCCAGTTCGGTCTCGCGGCCCAGCGGGTCGCCGATGGCCGGGACCTCGGCGGCGGCCTCCGGCGCCTCCAGGCGGGCGACGGGCACCGGGGCGGCCCAGCCCTTGACCGGCAAGGCCGGGCGCTCACGGCACACGAAGCGCAGGCCGAGCGCCGTCCAGACGCGCCCGCTGATCAGGATGTCGCCGGGGGCGGCGGCCTGCATCAGCCGGGCGGCCAGGTTGATCTCCGGCCCCAGGGCGGTATAGGTGCAGCGATCCACGCGCGGCGCGCCCACGGTGCCCACATATTGCGTGCCGAGTGCCATGCCGCCGCGTTCGAGAATGCCCGCCTCGCGCAAAGCCAGCAAACAGCCCGCCCCACGCGCCGCGTCGTCGCCGTGGGCCACCGGCGCGCCGAACAGGATGACCAGCAGGCGGCCTTTATCGCCCACCTCGACCTCGTTGAGCCGCCCGCCGAACCGGGCGACCAGCGGCAGCGCCCGCGCGACCAGCGTTTGCAGGTCGCCCCCGGGGGGCAGGGCGACAAAGGCCGCGGTGAGAGTGCGGAACTCGCCCACCCAGCCGCTGAAGCCCGCAGCCATGCGCGCCACGACAGCGGCGGGCAAATAGGGCGCCAGCGCATCGACGGCGGCGGGCAGGTGGCCGGGGGGCGGCGGCGCCCAGGTGGGCATGTGCCCGGCGGGGGATGGGCGCAATGGCGCGGCCCCGGCTTCCGCGGCCAGCGCGCTGGCGAGGGCGGGGCCGGAGGCGACCCAGTAGAGACCCAGGTCGGGGGTGCCGACGATCTCCCAGGTGAGCGGCCCGCGGCCCATGCCCACGCGCAGCGCGAGCGGGTGCGCGTCGGCCGGGGTCTCGATCACGGCGGGCAGCCCGGCGAGCATCGCGTGAGCCGCCCGCGCCGCCGTGACGTCGTCGGGAAAGGCGGCCAGCACGCCGTCGCCGGTGAATTTGATTACGTCGCCGTCGTGGGCATGGATGGCGGCAATCAGCGGGGTATAGATGCGTTCCAGGGCGGCGCGCAACTCCTCGGCCCCCGCAGGCTCGGGGGCCAGGGCCTGGGTCAGCGCGGTGAAGCCTTGCAGATCGGCGACCAGCACCGTAGCCGCGGTGGTCTCGCGGTAACCGATGGGCAGCGGCAGGCGCGGCCCCAGCCAGCGCGGCACATAGGGCGCAAGCTGCCGCGCCAGGAGGTCGGAAGTGGACGCAGCAGTGGAATCAACCATGGCATCTCCAGTATAGCATAAGAGGCGGGGTGCGGACGAGTGGTCAGTGGTCAGTGGTCAGTGCTGAGGGTGGCGGATAATGGGAGGGCGGACACGCCGGTCCGCCCCTACGCCGCACACCATCCCGGTAAGGAGGCCGGGCGAGGATGATTGACGATTGTGGTAGACTCGATCCGGGGTTGTATATGGCCGGGGCACGGGATGAGAAGGGGGAATAACTATGACCATGCCGATAGCGCAGCCGACGCCGTATGCCGAGGTCAATGTGGTGCTGGGCGAGTGGGTCGCGGGAGTGCAGCGCATTCTGGGAGCCGGCTTGCGCGGCATATACCTGTACGGCTCGCTGGCGCTGGGCGATTTCACGCCGCACCGCAGCGATATTGACGTGGTCGTCGTCACCGCCGGGGAGCTGGCGGACGAGCAGACGGCGGCGTTGCAGGCGCTACATACCGACCTGGCGGCCCGATGGGTGCCGTGGGGCGCGGAGTTGGAGGTCTCGTATATGCCCCAGCCTGCGCTGCGCCGCTATGACCCGGCGCACGCCCGCTATCCGAGCATTGAGCGCGGCGAAAGGCTGGTTGTGGAGGAGCACAACAGCAGGGGGTTTATCCAGCGCCATGTGTTGCGCGAGCACGGCATCACGCTGGTCGGGCCGCCGATTCGGGAGCAGATCGACCCGGTGGACCCGGACGATTTGCGGCGCGATGTGCGGGCGATTGCGCGGGAGTGGCTGGCGGCGTTGCGCGCCGATCCGCTGCCGCTGCGCCACCAGGGCTACCAGGGCTACGTCGTGATGACGATCTGCCGGATGCTCTATACGCTCCAGTTTGGCACCGTCGTATCGAAGCCCACCGCTTGCCGCTGGGCGCGGGAGGCGCTTGACCCGCGCTGGGCGCCGCTGATCGATCGCGCCCTGGCCGAGGATCTGGAGGAGACGCGCGACCTGATCGCCTACGCGCTAGACCGCCTGCAAGCGGATGAGCAGCCAGGGGCGGATACGCCGGGCACCCAAGCCGGTAGCAGTTCCCCATCGTGAGTTGCTGGCTGTAGGGGCCGGTTTGAAACCGGCCCCTACAGCCGGCGGCGGTGCGGTTTGCAACCGGCCCCTACCAACTGTACCGGGCGCGGCGCTGCTCGCTTTTTTGGTATACTGAGACGGCGCCCGCCAGGGCACGCCGCGCCAGGCATGGGGCACACGGGATGGCACACCAGGGCGGCGGGGGAGCACGGAGACAGGTATTTCAGCTATGGCTAGTACAATCCGGGAACCGGCCGTCACACCCGCCATCCCGCGCGCCGGGCGGTGGGCGCCGTGGATTGTCGCCCTGCTGGTGGCTTTCACGCTGGTGCGCGGCGTCATCTGGGCGTATGCCATCCCGCCGCTGAACGCGCCCGATGAACCCTCGCACCTGATTGCCGTCAGCCAGATCCGCGCCTTGCGCGGCTTGCCGGTGGCGATCCTGATCGACCCGAACACGTTGAGCGAAAACAGTTCGCCGCGCCCGCCGGAGGTGCTGGCTTATCTAGCCCAGCCCCAGTTCCACTATACCCGGTTCCGCGCCCTCTCCTACGAATCGACGCAGCCGCCGCTGTACCATCTGCTGTGCGCCGTGCTGACCCGACCGTTGCCGGCTGATCCGGAGACGTTGCTCTACGGCTGCCGCCTGGTGTCGGCGCTGCTGGGCGCGCTGGCCGTGTTCGCCGTGGCGCGCGCCGCCGCCACGCTGGCCCCCAACCAACCGGCCTTCGCGCTGGGCGTGCCGCTGGCGCTGACGCTCTGGCCGCAGTTCGGGTTCCAGACGGCCACGCTGAACAACGACATCGCCAGCACGCTGGCCGGCGCGGCGCTGGCCTGGGCCTGGGCCGCGGCGATGCGCCGGCCTCGCTCTTGGCCCTGGACCGCCGGGCTGGGCGCGCTGACCGGGCTGGGGATGCTCTGCAAGCTGACCGTGGCGGCCACTCTGCCGGGCACCGCGCTGATCGTCCTGGGCCGGGCGCGGGCCGGGCGTAACACCGCGCGGCGCTTCGCCCTGGATGCCGTGATCGCCGGGGCGGTCGCCGCCGCGCTGGTCGTGCCCTGGGTGTGGCGCAATCTCCAGGTCTACGGCGAGCCGACCGGCGCGACCCAGATGCTGAGCGTCATCCACAGCATCTACACCACGCGCCTGGGCGTGCCGGCGGAGACGCGCTTCATTGTGCCGCCGCTGGGCGATTTTGTCTGGTACAGCTTTAGCTCATGGTGGGGCGTGTTCGGCTGGCGCAGCGTGTTTCTACCCTGGCCCTTATACGTGGTAGCCGCCGGGCTGACGCTACTCGGCGCGGCAGGCGCGCTGGCCTGGCTGGTGCGCCGGGTGCGGGCGCGGCAACCGCTGTCGCCCGCGCAGGGCTGGCCCCTGGCGGCGTGCGCCCTCACCATCCTGGCGGCCCTGGCGAACTATATCCTCTACACTGTCACCACCGATGCCTCGTTGCAAGGACGCTACACCTTTGTGGCGCTGGCCGCCGTCTGCCTGATCGGCGTGGGGGGGGTGCTGCACGCCACGCGTTCTCCGATCCTCAATGCGCGCCTGGGCACAGTTGCGCTGGCAGGCATGATCGTATTGCAACTGGGCGCCTGGTTCACCATCGGACAGTCGTAGGGTTTGGGGTCCGTTAGTCCCTGCAAAGTCGGGACAGAGGATGGGTGACAGTGGTCCGCCAGGGTTGATATATTTATCCCGGATGGGTTGTGGACCTATTGTGGATGCCGGCAGCGCAGCAGAGTTGGTATAGTGGTCTCATTGCAGAACGCATGAAGAAGGCATCTCCGCGCACCCACCACTTGAAAGGGATCCATGCAAGAATCAGG
Organism: Chloroflexia bacterium; assembly: GCA_025927935.1. The sequence goes on from JAICKM010000008.1 coordinate 21,209, forward strand.
AGACGGCAGCCTGCTGACCATCTCGCAGGCCGCACGCCTGTTAGGCGTGCATGTCGGGACACTGCGCCGCTGGGACAAAATGGGTCTGCTCTCCGCTATCCGGCCCCGGCTGGACGGCCCCCGCCTCTACCGGCCCGACGCCGTCGCGGCCTATCTGAACAATCGCCGGCAACCCGCCACCCTCATTGAACGCGTCACCTATGCGGCGCTCCTCGAAGAAATCAGCCGGGCCGTAAGCTCGTCACTCGACTTGCCGGCCATCTATCGCGCGATCTATGACGGCGTGCGCGCGGCCATGGACGTAGACGGCTTTTTCCTGGCGCTCTACGACGAGCGCACGAACAGCCTTGACACACAATTATTGATCGACGGCGGGGAGGATCGCTCCCTGCCCACGACTGTCGCCATAGGCGATAGCCTGGCCGAGGTATTGAGGACCCGGCGGGCGCTACGGACCGGCAGGCGGAGCGGTTCGCGCGGCCAGGTGAACGAGCGGATCGCCTCGCTGATCCTGGTGCCGTTGTTTCAGGGCACGGAGTTGCTGGCCGTCTTCTCGATCCAGAGCACCGAACCTGCTGCCTATACCACGGCGCAGGTGGAGTTGCTGGAGCGGGTCGCGGCACGGGTGACACCGGCCATCCGCAATGCCCGGCTCTACGCACGGGCGCGCGAAGAGGAGGTGCGATACCGGGCGCTGCTGGAACAGGCGGCCGATGCGGTGTTCGTCACCGACCAGCGCGGCCACTATATCGAGATCAATGAAGCTGCCGCGGCCCTGTTCGGCTTCAGCCGGGAGGAACTGCTGGCGCGCACCACCGATGCGTTGCAAAACGGGTTTATGCAAAGCCCGGAAGGTGAGAATCTGCGCGAGCGGCTGGCGGCGGGGCCGGTGCGCGTCGAAATGCGCATGCAGCGCAAGGACGGCAGCCAGATACCGGTCGAATTGCGCATCACCCGCATCCATGTGGGCGGGCAGGTGCTGTTCCAGGCCATCTGCCGCGACATGACGCCGCGTATCGCCCTGGAAGCCGTCCGCGAACGCGAACACCAGTTGTACCTCGCGTCGGTGCGCAGCCTGGCCGCCACCGTCGATGCCCGCGATGCCTATACCCACTCGCACTCGCAGCAGGTGGCCTTTTATTGCCGGCGGATCGCGCAGGAACTGGGCTTGCCCGACGAAGAGGTCGAGACCATCGAACTGGCCGGGCTGCTGCACGACATCGGCAAGATCGCCGTGCCCGATTACATCTTGCAAAAGCCGGGCCGGCTCAACGCCGACGAATGGGCGATTATGCGCGCGCACTCGGCGAAGGGCGCCGATATCTTGAGCGCGGGCAACAGCGCCGCGCTGGCCGCGATTGTGCCCATGGTGCGTTCGCACCACGAGCGCTGGGCCGGCGGCGGGTATCCCGATGGCCTGGAGGGCGACGCGATTCCGCTGGGCGCCGCCGTGATCGCGCTGGCCGATGCGTTCGACACAATCACCACCACGCGGCCCTACAAGGCGGCCAGTACCCTCCACGAAGCCTGCGTTGAGATCCGCAGGTCGCGCGGCCGGCACTTCAAGCCGGAGATCGCCGATGCCTTCCTGCGCGTCATCGAGCAGGATCGCGCGGCGGGCGCCGAGTATCTGGAAGCCATCACGCGCATGGCCGAGCCGAGTGCCAGCGCCGTGCCGCGCCTGGCGGCCATGCCGGCGGAGCCGCTCCGGCCGTTAGGGCCGGAGAGCCTGACCTACCAGGAGCAGCAGCGCCTGGCTGCGCACATGCAGTCGCTGTATGAGATCAGCCGGGGCTTTCCCCATGTCACCGGCGAGGCCGAACTGGTCGCCGCCGCTGCCCGCCTGGCGCAGGACCATTTCGGCGCAGAGAGTGTGTATCTGCTGGAAGTGCGGGATGCCGAGCAATCCCAGGGCGCGGGCGGCGCACACGCGGCGCCGCATGTGGGGGCCCGCTGGGGCTGGCACGCCGCGGGCGACTTCGAGCCGTGGACGACGCCGGACACGGCCATCTATCCGCTGCTGCGCGAACTGATGGCGGCGGAGCAGCCGGTGGCCGTGGCCGATATTCCCAGCGTGACCGGCGCCGCCGGGCGGGCGTTTGTGCTGCGCCAGGGCTGGCGCAGCGGCATCTTTATCCCCCTGCGGGCGGGCGGGAAAACGCTGGGCGCGCTCGGCCTGGCCTACCACAGCGGCTACCACAGCTTCACTGCGGACGACCTCGAACTGGCCGATACGCTGGGCGCGGCGGCAGCACGCGCCTTCGCCGGGGTCCAACTCCAGGCCGCCGAACAACAGTTGCGCCACCAGATCAGAGAACTGGAGCGCAGTAACCAGGCGCTGGCCCGGCGCAGCCGCGACCTGACCGTCCTCTATGAGACGGCGCGCAGCCTGATCGAGATCCTGGATGTCGAGGCGCTCTGCCGGCGGATCGTGCAGGTGCTGGGCGCCAGCTTCAGCCATAGCCTGATCAGCGTTGCGTTGATCGAAGGCACGCTGCTGCAATTCCGTGCCTGGTACGGCTATGAGGGCGTCACCGTGATCCCGGCCATACCCCTCACCCACGGCGTGGTGGGGCGCGTGGTCCGCACGGGGCAGCCCGCCCTGGTGCCCGACGTGCGCACCGATCCCGACTATATCGGCGTGCATCCCGCCCTGCGTTCGGAAATCTGCGTGCCGCTGGTCGGCCGCGATGGAGTGCTCGGCGTGGTCAATATCGAGTCGGACAGCCCGGAGCCGCTGGACGAAGAGGATCTACACCTGCTGCTGACGCTGACGCCGCAGATCGTGATCGCACTGGAGAACGCGCGCCTGTATACCGCCGCTCAGCAGCAGGCCACGCGGCTCGGCCTGATCAACCGCGTGGCCCACGCCATGACCGGCCTGCTTGCCGGGGATGCCGCCACGCTGCTGGACCACGTGGCCCGGTTGTTCCAACACGAACTGGGCTACGCGAATATCTCGATCATGCTCATCGACCCGCTGACGCACGAACTGGTCTGCCACGCTTCCGCCGGGGAATATGTCTCCTGCATCTCGGTGGGATCCCGCTTGCCACAGGGGCTGGGGTTAACCGGCTGGGTAGCCACCCACGGCACAACCCTGGTCGCCAATGATGTGGCGACGGAGCCGCGCTTTTACCAGGCCGCGCCGGAAGAAACGCCCGGCGCGGAACTGGTGGCCCCGCTCATCCACCAGGGCCGCATCATCGGCGTGCTGGATGTGGAAAGCTGCACGCCGCACAGTTTCAGCCCCGGCGACGTGCAGATGCTCGAAACACTAGCCGATCAACTGGCCGTCGCTATCGAACACGCAGACATCGCCCAGACGCTGCACGGCGGGGGCCACCGCCCCTGAGGGTTTTGCATCCCGGTGCGCGTCTTCGGCGGCCCCGTCCGCCGCGCCGTATCCCCCTTTGTCATGCTGAACGCAGTGAAGCGTCTCGCCGTGATTCGCCCCCGGCGAGACGCTTCACTGCGCTCAGAGTGACATATATGGCGGCGACCCGGCGCTTACCAGCCCGCGGGCAACTGCTGGAAGACCAGGCGCTTCACGAGGTTCGCCGCAATTGGGTCCTCGATCAGGTCCGGGCCGGGCATGTCCCAGGTTTTGATCAGCGCGTCGATGCGCCGGCCCAGCGCCGTCTCAAAGACCTGGCGCACCGTGTGTTTCGGATCGCGGGCGCTCGGGATGCTGTCCAGGCCCGCGTAGGTGGACAGGTCGGCCTTGAGCGCGGGGTCGCTGTCGGGATCGTAGAAGCCCGCCGGGCGGGCGGCGTCATAGGTGATCTGCAAAGTCTGTTGCAGCATGCGTTGGGCGTCGGCAGCGCCGCGGCGGAAGTCATATTCCCGGAAGCGACGGTCGAGAAACGCGCCCATGGCGTGCAGGTGGTTGCCGTGCAGCCGGCTATCGCTCGCCTGGGGCATGACCAGCGCGAAATTGCCGAGCAAATCCACCGGCGCTTCGTCCACGCCGGGGATGGCCCGATCGCCGGTCGTGGTAGGCGTGGGCGTGCCGGACGCGGGCAGCCCGCCCTGCGACGGAAAGATGATTTCGTTCTGGAACTGGAGCGCGCTGCTCTCGGTCATCACCGCGCTCAGCATGCCGAGCGCATGGGGGACGAACCGCGGATACGGCGGGTTCAGATCGGGCGGATTGGGGCCGCGATGCCACGGGTTGACCACGACCACCACGCGATTGTCGCGGTTCGAGTCGTGCTTGCGGGCATGGTACCAGGCCAGGTCCACCGGCAGGTTATTGAACGTGCCGCCATCCGCGTACCAGAAATGGGCCTCGCCGGGGAAAGTCGGTTTCTGGATATAGTGCGTGTCGTCGAACGGCTCCCCGACGCGGCGCGCGAGTTGGACCAGCGGGAAGACGAACGGGATGGCCGCCGAGGCCCGCGCCACTGTGCTGATGCGCCCCCACAGCGGGTCGGTCGGGCCGATCTGGTTGGTGAGATAGAACGTCTCCTGCTCGGCGTTGCGGTACTGGACATACGGCTCCTCGCGCCCCGCCGCCGGTTGGCGGATACGCGAGACATAGGGCAACGAACTGGTATTGGTAATGGTCATGGCGACGGTCAGGTTGGGGGCGCAGAACGGGGCGCGGGTGCCCTGATCCTGCGCGTTGGGCCAGGCCAGCGCCTGCTGCGCCAGTTCCTGCAACCGCCGCCCGTTGAGCACCGACGGCCAGACGCCGGTGGGCACATCGGGCGCCAGCAGATCGACGATATCGACGTTGTCCACCCACACATCGTGCAGGGCCGTGTTGCCGCCTTTATAGAGCAACCCATGGGCGATCAGCGCGGACGTGGTGGCGCCCGCCGAGGCGCCGGTGATGATATCGATCTCATAGGCATCCGCCGCCGCGGCGAAGCCCTTCAATAGCTCGTCGAGCGCGCCCGACATATACGCGCCGAGCGAACTGCCGCCGCTCAACACCAGGGCGACCTGTTTCTTTGCCATGTGTATACCCTCCCCCTACTCTAATGATGGGTCTACCGGCCGGTTACGCGCCTAGAGATCCCAGGCCGCGGGGAGTTGGGCGCGCAGATACGCCTTGATCAACGGCTTGACCGCGTTGTCCACGGGCGCCTCCACCAGCCCCGGCAACGGCAGGTCCCACGCCGCCAGCAGCGCGTCGATCCGCCGATCCAGCGCGGCCTCGAACACCTGCCGCACGCTGCGGTGGGCGTAACGCAGATTGGAACTGGGAATCTCGCCCAGCGCGGCATAGTCCGAGAGATCGCAGTGCAGGCGCGGATCGCTGTCCGGTTCGTAGAAATGAGCCGGGCGCTCCGCATAGCGGATGCCAAGCGTGGCGCGGGCCACCTGCCGGGCATCGGCGGCGCCGCGGCGAAAGTCGTACTCGCGGAAGCGGCGGTCGAGGAAGGCGCCGAGCGCGTGCAGATGGTTGCCGCGCAGGCGGGCGTCCACGGCCGCGGGCATGACCAGCGCAAACCGGCTCAGCACGGTGGCGGGCGGCGCGTCCAGGCCGGGAATGCCCCGCTCCGCCCCGGCAAGCGCGGGCGGCGGCATACGCGGCACGACTTCGCGCTGGAAGGCCCGCGCGCTGCTCTCGTTCAGCATGGCGCCGAGCAGCCCGGCGGCTTGCTCCAGCAGCGTCGGATAGGCCAGGTTCGGGGCGGGCAGCTTGAGATTGGGCCGCCAGGGGTTGACCACCACGACGACCCGATCCTGTAGCACGCGATCTTCCTGGTCGGTGCCCGCCGCGGCGCACATATAGTGCCAGGCCAGGTCCACCGGCAGGTTGTTGAATGCGCCGCCGTCGCAATACCAGAACCGGCGCTTGCCGGCAAAGCCCGGCGGCTGGAGGTAATGCGCGGAGTCCTCGGCCTGGCGCTCCAGTTGCACCAGGGGGAAGATGAACGGGATGGCGGCGGAAGCGCGCGCCACGGTCGCCAGCCGGTCCCATACCGGGTGCGGCGGATCATGCATGGTGGTCAGCACAAACGTCTCTTGCTCGGCGTTGCGCGACTGGACGAAGAGTTCTTGCCCATGCGGCGAGGGCTGAGCCACGTGTGAGGCATAGGGCAGCGCCGTCATGTTGGTGAGCGTCATGCCGACGGTCAGGCGCGGCGCGCAAAACGGAGCGCGCCGCAGCGGGCGGGCCGGGTCCCAGGCCAGCGACTCGCCGGCCACTTCCCGTATGCGGCGGCTGTTGAGCAGCGACAGCGGCTCGCCGCGCGGGATGTCGGGCGCCAGCAGGTCGGTGATATCGACCTTATCCACCCAGGCCGCGCGCAACTCCGTCTGGCCGCCTCTATAGAGCAGTGCATGGGCGATCAGGGCCGCCGACGTGGCCCCCGCCGAGGCGCCGGTGATGATATCGATCTGGTACTGGTCGGGCACGGCGACAAACGCTGTAAGCAGTTCGTCCAGCGCGCCGGCGATATAGGAGCCGAGGGACACCCCTCCGCTCAACACCAGGGCTACTTTCTTCACCATGCCGGGGCCGCTCCTGTACAGCTATTAAAGCCTGCGCGGGCTGTTCAACGGATGGAGTCCGAGCAGCGCGTCAGCCACTACCCGTTCCAGCAGCGCGCGCTGCACCGCACCCAGCGGCAGCGCGAGCGCGGCAGCCGGCGGGTAGAAGCGCGCATCCTGCTCATAGTCATCGGCCAGGCGGGCCGCTGCATCAAATGTCCCGGCCTCCGCCCGATAGATCAGCCAGCAAAAATCGGGATAGGGATAAGGATACAGGGCGGGCCGTGGCCCCAGGTGATGCAACCGGCAAAAGCCGAGCGGTTGCAGCTCGCGGGGCCGCCAGCCCGTCTCCTCCCCTAGCTCCCGCCGCAACGTGGCCGTTAAGCTTTCCCCTACCTCGCGCCGCCCGCCCGGTAAGATATGTGGTCCGTCCGTGTTGCGCAGCACTAGCACCTCGCCTGCCCGAAAGACCACGGCGCGCACCGAAGTCACATACGCCAGAGGCGGGAAATCTGGCGTCAAATATCCGGTAATGCGCAGCGGCGTCGCGCCGCCCGCCCAAACCTGGACCTCAGCGGCTAGCGGCGTCTGCATATCCAGAAATCGGGCAAGATCAGCAGGCAATCCCATCCTCCGCGTATACTACTGCAACTTCCTGCACCCTATTGAGTGTAGTGGCCCCAATAAATCGCGCCGTACTCGTTGGTTTTGAGCGTGGACTATCCCAAATCGGTTATTGCAACCTGCACCGAGTAAGCACAGCCTCATTATAGCACCGGTCGAGGCTGTTTGCATGATCTACTATGCCATAGTTATGTCAATCAACGGCGCTGATTGTTGCACGTGAAACACCCCTGCTACAGGCCCTTCCTTAACTCCAATCATTAGTTATGTCAACCAACACAAAGCCTCAGCCCGGCCTTGCGGAGCAAAGACCTTCTGCCGATACCATGCCACGCTATACAATACCCTCTTCCCTTCCCTACTGTCTCCCACGGGAGACACTTCGTGGAGTGGCTTAATCATCTGCGCGGGCCGGTTTCAAACCCGCGCCTACAACCAACCGGAAGGCAAACTCTATCCAGACGGCACGGGCCGGTTTGAAACCCGCCCCTACAACCAAGGGGCATGGCAGATAGACGGGTTTCGCGCGGGTTGGTTTCAAACCGGCCCTCACAGTGGGCAGATCAGCAACTCAGTCAGACGTGCGCTTGTTAACCTGAGCAGTCCCGATTAGGGTCGCCACGGTTCCTGAAAACGGAGCGGGATGCCGGTGTAGGCTAGCGATCCCGTTCGTCTGGTGGCCCTGGATCG